>CAIXAQ010000521.1 GCA_903917425.1 uncultured Bacteroidales bacterium | reverse complement strand
ACCTGTCCGGGAAGATCGCTAAACAGGGTTTGCTTGATGGAAGACACGCCTAACAAACTGCTGATCAGCATTTCGTGTTCCAATAGAATCTGCTCAAAATCAGAAAGGGAAGGTGCATTCTGCATTCTTTCTGTCAATAATGAAACTTCATCAACAAGACTTTCATCTATAAGTAAATTACGGTTCCGGTATTTTTGAATCTCTTCTGCGGAATCCTGCTTGTTCCCTAGGTAAGCAAAGTAGATTCTGTCGGCATACACGGGCGAAAAAGTTATGCATTCAAATTCAGGTTTGTTTTCCTTCACCGAATAAATTAACGGACCCTGACTAACAGCACATGCTATGTCGTAACCTGAACCTTTTGAGACTTCAAAATGCAGTGCGAAAGGATCAATTTCAGCCCAGCCGGCTATGGCAGCAATCAGGGTTGAACTACTCCCAAGCCCCCACTGTATTGGATAATTCAATGTGGAAATTAAATGACATCCCACAGATTTGCTGCAAAAACCGGGATTAAGTTGACGCGCAGCCAATAACAAACGTTCAGGATGTTTTGCAATTTCAGGATCGCTGCTTTCGATAATGCTGAAATCTTTTAAAGAATATTTTGCGCTGAACCACTCAGAACCATCGTGAGCTATGGAGTGCCAGGATAAAAAGCTCTGCTCATTTTCATCCACCTGCAGTCTTTGCCCGAACTTCAGGGGAACTGCAAGCGCTTTTGCACCGTTCAGCACCAGGTATTCGGCTGAAAGCAATAATTTGGCGTTATAATATTTGTTGTATTGCAATGTTGATTCAGGTTTTAAATTTCAGGGTTACAGAGTTTCATCCTTAATCGTGCACTGAGCGAAGCCGAAGTGCAGGGTTACAGAGTTTCATCCTTAATCGTGCACTGAGCGAAGCCGAAGTGCAGAGTTTCAGGTTGTCGGAAAGGAGTAAAATTCCTTTATGTACACCTCGCCCAGTCGCCTCTCGCCCAGTCGCCCCTCACAATGTCACTCCTCGTATTATCATCCCTCACCCAGTCGCCTCTCGCCCAGTCGCCCCTCACAATGTCACTCCTCGTATTATCATCCCTCGCCCAGTCGCCTCTCGCCTTGTCGCCCCTCACTTCTTTTGTCTTATCTCCCCTTACTATCAACTCCGCATGGATTCCAGGAAACTGTTCACCGCGCTGTGCGATACTTTTTCGTGTTTGAAAAACTCTACTGCATGCTTTTTTTCGTTGTCGGTAGCCTGGTAGGTGTTGAGAATATTAAGAAGATGCATTTTCATATGACCTTTCTGGATACCTTTGGTTACCAGTGATTTAACCGCTGAATAGTTATTCGCCAATCCGGCGGCAGATGCAATCATCATAAGTTCGGCAGCATCAGGGTTGCCAAGCAGATCGAGCGATAGTTTTGCCAAAGGGTGAAGGTGAGTGAGACCTCCGACAGTTCCTAAAGCCATAGGTACTGTGAGTGAAAAGCGAAAAGTTTTATCCGAAATTTCAACTTTCGAGAGACTGCTGTATTGCCCGTTTCGTGAAGCATAGGCGTGACCACAGGCTTCCACAGCCCTGAAATCATTTCCGGTAGCCAGCACTACCGCATCAATACCATTGTAAATCCCTTTGTTATGGGTAGTTGCCCGGTATGCATCCACCTCGGCAATACGAACACCGGTTTCGAAACGGGTGATGAACTCCTTGTCGGTATATAAATCATCGTAATGATGACCCTCCTGAATTTTACCCTCTACCCAGGTATGTACCAGGCAGTTTGGCGTGTAATTCGACAGTATTGACATGATAACCTGCAGGTTATAAGCGGAAAGTTCATCATTGCCGGCTATACTGTCGCGCAAGGTATCCGCAAATTCCTCGAGGCAGGAATTGATAAAATTAGCTCCCATTGAGTCGCAAGTGTCGAATGTAGCTTTTACCTGGTAATAATCCGGGATTTTATCGGTCATATCCAACAGTTCAATACCCAAAATACCACCACCTCGTTTCATCATATTGGCAGTGATCCGTTCAGTATTAATCAGCATTTTACTACGGATTTCAGGGAAAAAGCGTAAAAGCAGTTCTTTTCCTCCATTCCATGTGAAATGCACCTGCCCGATTTTTTCAACACCAATTACTTCGCTGTGGAAGCCGCCCCTTTCGGCCCAAAACTTTGCCGCCCCCGAAGCAGCAGCAACAACGGAACTCTCTTCGATAACCAAAGGCACCATGTACATTTTTCCGTTGATCAGGAAATTGGGCGCAACACCAAATGGGAAGAAATAATTGCCCAGCGTGTTTTCGCTGAATTCATCGTACATTTTCTGTACAACCGGATCACGATGCCAGGAGGAATAGATTGTATTGCTAAATAATTCAGGATCTGAAACATGTGATGATACCAGGTCGATCTTTTGCACTTTATCCAGTCGCGAAAACCCGGTTGTTAATGTATTGTTTTTCATTCTTTGATTTTAATGGGCGAAATTAGTGAAACGCGCGGTTATTAATCCTACCTGACTTCAAATAACAGTTGCTGGATTAAAATGTTTGTTGTTGTTTGAATCGATAAGACCACATTCCGAAATTTATACACCTACTTCGTAAAATTAGACTAATAATGCATAAAGGAAAAAGCAACTCACCGATATAAAACGAGCCTGCTGAATTGGGAAATTTTGAGAAACATTGACTTCTTTTTGACAGATTTTGCAGGTACCCGGCTAAAACCATCCAGCTCAAGAATGTTATTTTTTCTCCCCCGTGCTACTCGTCTGAATAGTAATATCCTGATCTACCGACCGCAAATGCAAATCTCGTTGTGGAAATGGAATTTCAATGCCATTTTCCTTAAAAACATCAAATATGGTGAAAAGGACCTCACTCCGGATTCGTTTTCCTTCAACAAAATCCGAAATCCAGAAATTAAGCATAAAATCCAGGGAGTTGTCGGTCATCTCATGAAAGAAAATGCCCGGCTCTGGAAGTTGAAGAATTTCGGGATGATTTTGTAAAATGCTCATTAGCAACTGATTCACCTGGCGAGGATCCGATTTGTAAGCCACGCCGATTATCAGTTCTATCCGCCGGCGCTTGTTCGAAAGAGTCCAGTTTGTTAACCTGTTCGAAATCAATTCGCCATTGGGTACAATTACCTCAGCGCCATCAAAAGTTTGCATATTACTCGCCCGGATCCCGATTTCCTTAATCCAGCCGGTATCCGTTCCCAATTCAACCATATCGCCAACCGAAACGGGCTTTTCGATTGCAATGATTAAACCCGAAACCAGGTTGTTAAATATATTCTGAAGCCCGAAACCAATACCTACGCCCAAAGCGCCCATCAAAACAGTGAGTTGAGTTAACGGAATTCCTGAAGCAATGATTCCTATACCAAATCCTGCTGTTATAATGATGAAACGTACAATTAGTTTAACACTGCCCAGTGCAGTCCTTTTCTTGAATTGTTTTTTATAATCTTCAGTTTCGATGGCCAGGTTAATGAGGTTTGCAAGGTATATTGCTCCGTAAGCAGTGCCGACAAATAAAAGTACACTTCCGTAAGTAAAAACCGAATCGCCCAACTGCCTGGGTTCATAAACCCAATTTGTGAGCCAGTCGGAAATTTCATCAAATAAATTCAGGTTTTTCAGGTATGCAACGGCAAAATACAACATCGCCAATGCAATTATTATCCGCTTCAACTTTTTTTCAATTATTTCGTGATCAATCTGAACTGATTTGCTGCGCTTATTTATCATAAATGTGATAATCCGCAGGTAATCAATAAAGGTGTACATGGTAACCGAAAGTATCAGCGCCAGCACGAAGGCATCCATCGCTCCCAAAAATAACTGCCTTCCCTGCGGATAGTAACCGATGACAATTAACCCCCAACCCAAAGTAATTTGAAGCGATAGAATAATAAATACAACTTTTCCAATCTTTTGTCTATCAGACGAATGCATAACCAGATTCCTGTAAATCAGATATATCGGAATAAGCAGAAAAATAGAGAGACTGTAAATAATTCTGCCGGCAAAAGTGGGTGAGGTGAAAAAATTGACTAAGGTGAGGAGAATCAGGGAGCCAAGTAATATATAAAAGGGTGTTTTTGAAATATAATCGTGTTCTTTCATGTAAATAATGCTGACACAAATAGTTAGCGAAATAAAAATGAGATCCAGGAAAGCAAAAGGGGCATGTGAAAAAATAAGCGGTGCTACAGCAAGTCCCATGATTACGGACGACAATGTTGGATATTTTTGAAGATACTTTTGTGTGTGTATGCCTGTTAATTTGTTCTTTTTGTTTTTACGGAAGTAATGTACCGGTAACAAAGCGATAATAAAAAGCAGTACGCGGTAGAGAATAAGGCGGGTAACATTATGCTCGAGGAAGAACATAAGGGATTCGTAGGTCCGGCGGATGGTTTCCCTGACAGTTTCTGCAAATGAATGCGGATAATCGGCTATGCCTGCTTTCCAGAGGGGTGGGAGGGATGCTTTATTGGAATTGGCATCTATGGTGTGAAGCAGGGATTGAGCGTACCTGTTCGATTCCTGTAAGCGCAATCCGGTATTATTGATTGAGTCTTCAATTCTTACCAGGGTCGTAAGCCGGGTGGTAAAATAGGTATTGGTTTGTTTTATAGTTGAATCTAATAATTCAATTTCAGGCTTGTATATGGACGCTATAGTCGAATCGGAATAAGAATAAAAGTAGTCGATTTCTTTTTGAATCGTCATTGTATTTGAAACCTCCTTCAGCAGGTAATTGTTGTATTGAACCACTTTTTTCTGCACCCGCTGCAGGTCAATAATTTCGGAAATGAGTTCATTCCTTAGGTCACTCACATGTCGCAACCTGAGTACAAGCGAATTATACTCCAGGTTTCGCTTGATCATTTCATTCGAGTTATTGATTTTTTCGAGTTTTTTAATAATCTCCACTGTGTCGAGGCTGGGCGGATGTATAAGTGAAGAGGTATTGAGCTTATTAATGTTGTTCTGGATCCAGGTGGAAGGATTATTCAGCAAATACTTTAAAACAGATTTATCGATTGTGGTGTCCGTCTGTATTTCGTGGCCAAATGTTTCCTGCTGAGCATAAGTAAAAGCCGGATACCCCAAAGCCAGAATCATTAAAAGAATTGCAAATAGTATTTTGCCAATTGATTTTCGCATAGCCTTAGACTGTTAATTTGTTATTCCAGAATTTTCTGAATTTGTGTTGGAGCCAGGTCTTTCACCACATCGGTTTCGTGTTTCAGGAATTTGGGCGCATTAAACCGGTAACCAACGAATAGCTGGAAATATATCCTTGTCGCATTTGTTTGAACCGATGTATTGTTTTGATTGTGCGTCATTTGCGAAACATAAAATTCTGCTCCGGAATAAAACTTCTTCGAATTGTAGCCCAATCCGATCTTCTCCTGTAATTGAAGCAGAGGATCCGTGTAATTTGAGGTTACATTTCCATCAGGAAAGCGCGTCAGCAGTTTTGTATGCTGAAAACCAACACCTGGAAACAATCCCGCACTTACATAAAATTTAGATTTGATTACGAAAGTATATATATAACCAAAAGAGGTGAAAAGGTCAATATTATTTGATTTCTGACTTGAATGCTGGCTGGTATCCTGGCTCTGGTTATCGATTTCGTAATAATCATATGTGAGGGACGGGATAAAACTCCCACAGCTTTTCAACTGGATTTCTGTTTTACTGCTGATAGATTTAAGTGAAAAGTTTTTATTGAATTTATACCCGGTCGAACCTCTCAAAACAGCCACTTTGAGATCAGGAAGCATCAGGTAAGGGTCTTCTTCCTTATTCCATCCGGACTCGAAATCGGCGGTGTTATGCAGGTAAAAGCCTTTAACATAAGCAAACTGCAGATCCTGCATCCAATGCTGGGTTTGTATATTTAATCCAAAAGAAAGGGCTTTTGTCGCACCCTGCATATCATTATCATTGTTGCCTGGAATAAACTTAGGTTTAAACCCGATTCCGAAGGAGATGAACCGGTAACTGAATGATATTTTTGTTGAAAGGCTTATATTGGGACGAATATCGTAATAAAAATCAGATCCTCTCTCTTCGAATTGCTCGTATTCAGTATTCATATTGAGTTTAAAACTGATTATGGTGTCAACCTTCCCGATGTATTTTGCAGTTATAGCTTGCGTTGAATCGGACCTGTTCAGCGAAAAAGCTGCGACCGGGTTCGCGATCAACGCGATGAAAACTAAAGTTATCAGAGAAGGAAATTTCATAAGAAATGCCTTTAATTTCTTCAAAAGTACAATTTCTTTGTTTATTGTGTGATTTCTTTGTTCGCGTGAATAAAGTATTCCGATAATGATTCCTGCGTTTCATCTCCAATGGAACAAAAAACAGACTATCGGAAAATTATGGATAGTCTGTTTTT
>CAIXAQ010000520.1 GCA_903917425.1 uncultured Bacteroidales bacterium | reverse complement strand
ATCCTTACCTTAAAATCAAACTAAGTTTTGTATATGAGTAAATGGCTTCTGCAATCCATGCTCTTGTTAGATATTTCGATTTTTCTCTCTGCAAAATATCGTTTTCCAATCTGCAACTGTTTTTCAACATAACTGCATATAACGCAGAAATCTAATTTCAACAATTCCAGTATTTTGCAATTTTCCAGTATTTATTTTTACTAAAAATACAGTCCTATCTCAGGGTAAAACTGCCTTTATGTGTATTATTATTAAACGCATAAAATAATTGAAGGCCGTTTATGGAAAGAAATCATCCGCAAATATTCAGAAAATTTGTTTCCCTGATTATTATCTTAATTTCTATTTGTAAGTCATTAACGGCCCAGTCCTATAATGTGATTTTAGGCAGACCTACTGGTACTTCGATCACTGTCAGCATTTTATTTGACAGGAAAACAGAAGTATATTGGGAGTATGGCACTGTTTCAGGCTCCTATCCTTTCGTAACTGCCGTTGAAACGGCCCTGACAAATACTCCTCTTGAATTTGATCTCACAAATTTGCAACCCGACACAAAATATTATTACAGAACACGATACCGCATAAGCGGATCGACCTTAGCTTTTTTGGCCGGGCCTGAAAATACGTTTCATACACAAAGAGCCAGGGAAAGTTCATTTTCGTTCACTGTTGAAGCTGACGAACACCTGTACGACAAAAAAGGAGTCCGAAACTTGTATAAGATTTGCCTGGCTAACCAGGCCGCGGATAATCCTGACTTCATGTTGTCGTTAGGCGATATTTTTGGTGATGATCACTATCCGTATACCATCACCTCCCGTCAGATGGATTCGCTGCACAAAAATTACAGGCAATATTTAGGGCAAATATGTCATTCTGTTCCTTTCTATGTGTGTCTAGGCAACCACGAAGGCGAATTCGATTACTACCTGGCACATACACCACCTGAGAATATTGCAGTTTACGCCACGCTTTGGCGAAAATTCTATTACCCCAACCCGTTTCCCAACGATTTTTACAGTGGCAACACCAATGTTGAACCCTATGGCATGGGTAATCCTGAAAATTATTATTCGTGGACCTGGGGCGATGCCTTGTTTGTGGTATTGGATGTGTACCGCGATCAATGCGATACTTCTGCCAAACCCACCAACTGGAACTGGTCGCTGGGATCGCCGCAATACACCTGGCTAAAAAATACTCTCGAAAACAGCAATGCCAAATACAAATTTGTGTTTGCTCATCACATCCGAGGACAGGGCAGGGGAGGGGTATCCAATGCAAAATTATTCGAATGGGGCGGTTATGAGCAAAATGGCACAACGTATTCTTTTGCAACGAAAAGACCAGGCTGGGCAAAACCCATCCACAAGTTATTTGTGGATAACGGGGTAAATATTTTCTTCCAGGGTCACGACCATGTGTTTGCTCATGAAGTAATGGATGGCGTCACCTATCAGGCTTTACCCATGCCAAGCGATTCGACCTATGAAATCGGGATGCTGGCAAATGCTGATTCCTATTTATCCGATACTCTGGACGGATCGGGCCATATCCGGGTTAACGTGTCCACCGATTGTGTGAAAGTTGATTATGTAAGGGCGTACTTGCCGGCCGATACATTAGGTGGCATGCACCATAACCGCGAAGTCGCCTTCAGTTATTCAATTGGTAATTGCCAGTCATCCGGAATAAATGGAAATCCTAAAGGTAAAAAATTGAATATTTATCCGAATCCGGCAAAAGATATGTTGATAATTCAAATTCCGGAAACTGTTGTTGATTACAAAGT
>CAIXAQ010000519.1 GCA_903917425.1 uncultured Bacteroidales bacterium | reverse complement strand
GTGTAACCGGAGCAAAATTACATTAATAATTTTGCGAAAATCAGTTATCATAGAATAAATTGAAATGCAATTTTCCAGGCCATATTTTCTCTG
Organism: uncultured Bacteroidales bacterium; assembly: GCA_903917425.1. Taxonomy (GTDB): domain Bacteria; phylum Bacteroidota; class Bacteroidia; order Bacteroidales; family UBA4417; genus UBA4417. Next base: position 4,407 of record CAIXAQ010000519.1, on the reverse strand, counting down.
GTAGTAGGCAAGGCGTAGGGTCCGTAGCGATAAAACCAGGCGAACCCTATATCGGTAATGCCAAGTCGTACAATCCTGTTTATTGCAATTCCCGATTCGAAATACCCTTTTTCGAAGCTTTTTATACCTTCCTTGTTATGGTTTTCGGGATGGCTTAAGGATCCAATGCCAATATTTGTAACAATCACGGGTTCAGGCTTAAAATGCTTTGAAGTGTATATCAGCTTCCCGAAATTATGTGCAATATAAAGTGAAGCATAGCGATCGGATGTAAATTCATCCAGCCGCATGGTTGCAAAACTTACAGGCGAATAGAACGTAAATGGCCTGTATGATGCTTTTGCATTGTAAAGGTTCACATAAGGAATATCTCTGTCGATGAGACCGGCCTCGAGAGTAAGCGAGGTAGTACCGAAGTATTTGAAAAATATTGATTTGTTTATTTTCAGATCGAAGCGATTGTATTGATACTGCCCCCCAAGAATGTTGTTAAAACCATGAACCATCGAAAACAGGAATACAGGATAATTGGTCCCTAACGAAATGGAGGAATGCGTATTATTTATATATTTCTCCCCGTAAGCGTAACGCATCGTCAGCGTAGCTTCGGTGAATGTAAAATCGGAAGATGTTACCGAAATATTCTCTTCTGTTGTTAGTTTGTAACTATAACTATAGATTGGTTGCCGGCGGTAAACCGAAAAACCGGTGCCAAGTGTCATATACTTTAGCAAACGCGAGCTGAGGTTAGCTTCGTAACAACGTGTATGATCCATGTTTGCGACCATAATTTCCCGGAATCGCTCCGGGTTAAGCAAGTTGCGTGCCTGAGCGAATTTCGTATCGGCTCCGGCCTCGTCCACATCATCGTAAAAAGTAGCTTTCAGCTTGAAATCTCTGAACCGGTCGAAAACAAAAGCTCCATCAGCACCATATTTAAATTTATCATCTTTAAAACCATAGGCTCCATACCCTCCTATCCTGAATCGGGTACTCACTTTGTCGGAAGTTGAAATTTTCGCACCTCCCCTGAACCCCTCGTGATGGTTCACTTTAAAAAGATAGTCAAGATAGAGATCGACGTATCCGAAAGTAACTTTGCCGTTCATCAATGCATCAAGCCTTCGGCTGAATTTGTCAAAATTCTCGGCTTTGCCAAGGCTGTCGATCACATGATAAGTCATTGCTTCGCGCGGTGAAAGCGAATCTGTACGGTATTTATTCCATGTATTTTCAGGCTGAATGTAAGCGTCAGGCTGCACATCCACTTCGATGGCACCAAATTGATCGCGGCGTAATTTGGGATTCAGGTTGATACCGGTAATATAACTTTTACCTCTTCCCACAATCTGTACAGGCAACCCATCAAACGAAACGGAAGCATTTTTGAAAAGAATATCCGTATTCAACTGGGTAGGGAACCAATGGGTACTGTCGATAAAACTATACAATTGCTGGATTTTAATCGATACCATACCCTCGTCGGCCGAAGGAACGGCAATCACATTGCGTATGGCAAACCCATTGGTACTTATTGAAACGGAACCCTTCAGCCCGTCGAAATGAGTGTTAAGCAAAGGCCTGAATGATATAACATACGTTGTATCAAATGGATAAGGCTCTACGATGGTATCTTCGATTTGAAAATAATACTTTTTAAAACTGCCGAACGAAATGGGATTAATATATTCCTTGTCCATAATTTTAATTACTTCCTTATAAAAGGTCGTAGATTGTATCTGCGAAATCAGAAAGACAAACAAGGGATCACTCAAACCGGAAACACGGCTTGCGATCACTTTATTGTAGTTGTCGGAAGGGAATTTGAAGCTCCGGTTTACCACGCTCTCCATGATAAAAAGGTGCTGTTTTGCAAAATATTCTTTAGCTTTCCGGTACGATGAATCGGATACCAGGCTGTCGATAGAAGGTAAACTGTCGGAAGCAGGACCGAACACCATTTTTTCGTACGATGTATAAGAAAATGAGGGCAGATGCTCGTGGTCGTTGATGTATCGGTTGGCAATCACCTCACTGATAATACGATGCGCAGGATTGATACCTGGTTTGATAACAATTTCGGAGAGTTCATAAGCTGTTTTCTGCATCCGGATGAGCAGTTCTTTTTTATCAGCAGTTTCAGGAATTAGTTCCAAAGGCTGATACCCGATGTAGCTGAAACTTATTTTCTTAACCGGTTCTGTAGCATTCAGAACGAATCTGCCGTCAATATCCGAAATACATCCATCCGTACCATCATTTATTTGAATGCTTACAAAAGCAAGGGGATCGCGGGTTTCAAAATCGATGATTCTCCCTTTAATCTGAACAGACTGAGCGAATGACCGGGCGAAAACCATGAAAAAGAAAAAAGGCAGTAAGCAGATTGCCTTGGTATGAATTGGCATAAGATATTTTTGCAAAAATCGTCAAAATTCGATTTGGTTCGAGTAAAAAAGCTCCTGGTTCAAAGTTTAAAATTCAAAATTCAAAATTCAAAATTTTATGTTTTAGGCTCTTATGCCTTGAAGTTTTTTATGGCATAATATTCCTGTAAGGAATTAAAAACACAGAACACAAAATGTAAAAGTATTACCAGCCTCTTTATTTTTTCATTTATAATTTAATGTTAAGTGTTTTTCAATGCTTTCGGGTCCCGGCTTGTTCAGATTAGATTTCTTATTCGCAGTCCCCTAACCCCCAACACTTATCCACCAATCCCTTGTAAATTTTACTCCTGAAGTTTACCGTTCTGCCTGTGCCTGTCCTTATCACGCAAGGTTTTCTTCAGCATATTTTTATCCATTGCCGAAGTGAGGTCAATGCCGGTTTGATTGGCGATGCAAACCAAAACGAATAATACATCTGCCAGTTCATCGGCCAGATCAGCATTTTTATCCGATTCTTTCTCGCTTTGTTCGCCATACCTGCGGGCCATGATGCGTGCAACTTCACCAACTTCTTCCATTAATACGGCTGTATTGGTAAGTTCATTAAAATACCTGACCCCGGTAGTTTTAATCCAATGGTCAATAGTTTGTTGCAGTTGTTCTATTGTCATTTTATTCAGATATATTTGTTGATTCGCTAAAGGGAAATATTTCCTGCCAGGGACAAATAAAAGCAGAATGAAATCCGTCAACCAAGAGTCAACCGGCATAAAAAAAGCACTTACAGCGTTTTGCGTAAGTGCCTGATTTTAAGTTTGTCGGAGTGGTCAGACTCGAACTGACGACCACTTGCACCCCATGCAAGTACGCTAGCCAACTGCGCCACACCCCGATCGATGCGAGTGCAAAAGTAAGTGTTTTCTTCTTCTAAATCCAGTTCAATGAAATTTTCTTTCTCAATATATCAAAAACATTGCTCACTGTCAACTCTATTGTTTTTTATAAGGAATTGAAATAAAAAAAGTTGAACCATTCTCAGGTTGGCTCTTCGCCCATAAGCAACCCTGTAGCATGGTGGCAAATTTCTGTGCCAGAGTCAGGCCCAAACCCAGTCCGCCATATTGCCTCGTCGGACCTTCGTCACCTTGCCTGAATTGCGATAACATAAGTTCCATTTTATCATTTTCAAAACCTATGCCTTCATCTTTTACATAAAAATCAATCGTATCTTTTTCACCAAATATATAGCCAATTTCTATTATTCCATCGTTCGAATATTTCAGTGCATTGCCGACAAGGTGATTCAAAGCCCTTTTAAGCTTATATGCATCTGTTTGAATATTAAAACTGGTTCCATGACTGGCTTTGACAATTTTTACATCAATTTCCTCTTTACCGACTTCAGTTTTCTCGTGATTAACCCAGGTTTCAAGCGCATCAAGCAATTCATGTATATTCACAGACTCAATATCAATATTGGTCAAACCTGATTCGAACTGCGAAATATCGAAAATATCACTTATTATCTGGAGTAAGGCATCAACGCTGTGATTGATAATTTTGGCGTAGGCAACTTTATCTTCTTCGGGCAGAGTAGGATTAGCGATTAATCCCGCAAAACCCATTATGGCATGCAAAGGAGTGCGCAATTCGTGCGACATATTGCTCAGAAAAGCTGCCTTCAACCTGTCGGATTCGCCCGCTTTTAACCTGGTAAGTTGAAGTTCTTCCTTTACGCGTTCAATTTCCTTAACAAGTTGATCGTTATTTTCAACAGTTGAAGAATGAGCCTTTTGCAATTCCGAATTCTTTTGTTTTGCCCGCCTGAAAGCAGCAAAAAGAACAACACAGAGCATTGCAAGAACCGCGATAACTAAAACACTTGGCATGCTCATTTTATTCTTTTTTTGAAGAGGGTAAAGATCGGAAAAAATACATCATTACATCAATAATTGTCATTTGCCACATGGGAAATTGTGTGATCAGGGTGTAATCCGGTGAATTCCAATAGGATAGT
>CAIXAQ010000518.1 GCA_903917425.1 uncultured Bacteroidales bacterium | reverse complement strand
GCGGCCTGACCGACAAGCACAAAGGCAAGAAAAAGGGAAAAGAACAGCTTTTTCATAAAAAGATGAATTTAAAATTTATACAATGGTTTGATTTGATGATGATTAAACATTTATTTGTAGGTTCATGTAAAAGTATTAAAAATATGCAACCGGAAATAATATTCAATATTTAAAATTTTGCACTTTGATTGTAAAATATTAAAATCATGAATATCAAACAATTAAAATCAGATTCTATTTATTAAACCGAGTGCTTGCAAAACAGGCGATTTTTCCTAATTTTACGTTTTCCACCATAAAATCACTTATTGCTAAATTTTCATTTTGAGATGGAATTATCCGATTTTGTAAGCAGGAAGTTCAGGTTTTGGTCATTCGTATCAATGGTATTACTTGTATTTGTACATGGGTATAACCTGGATATCCGTTATCTGCAACCATGGACTCTTCCGGGGCAAGCGATGAACCTGACATCTTTCACCGAATATTTTTTTGCCAACGGTATTTTTCGTTTCAGGATTCCAATGTTGTTTATAATTTCAGGATACCTGTACGCCCTGCACGATCAAAAGCCATATAAACAAAGGACAAACAAACGATTGCTTACATTATTGGTGCCCTACCTGCTCTGGAGTGCATTTGCCATCATCCTTATATACATTCTGGAAACGATTCCGGAATTCCGTAAAATTTTTGCCGATTCGCATATTACGCAAATTGACAGTTCAAGACAACTATTACATGATTATAAGTGGTACGAGATGGCAGGAACCTGGTTATTCTTACCGGTTCCTTACCAGTTATGGTTTTTGAGGGTTTTGCTGATTTATAATATTGCATACCCGGCTATTCGTTGGTGCGTGACAAATAAAATTTACCGTTGGGTTTTCTTCTCAATATCTATGCTCATGTGGCTGGGAACCATGGGATTTGTTCTATTCGAAGGGGAAGGCCTGCTGTTTTTTTCGCTTGGAGTATGGATGCAGAAGTCCGATTTTAAAATTGATTCTCCGGGACGCTGGTTTGGTCCCATAGGGTGGGGCATTGCTTTCTTTGTATTAGCTGCTGTAAAGACTGTATTTGCATTCCAAGGGGAGGCATACCTGGGAAACGCTGTCTATCCTGTGCTCATTATACTGCATAAGATGGTAATAGTAAGCGGGTTAATTTCCTGTTGGTATGGGTTGGACCGCCTAGTTAGCTGGTGTATGAACAAATCCTGGTTTGTCTGGCTGAGTGCGTTTGCATTTATCATTTATGTCATGCACGCTCCGGTCGTGGCTTATTTAATAAACCCGGCACTTGTTGTTTTAGCACCCTTACCTGGAACGCATTTGCTTACATTCGTGTTGCTTCCTGTAACCATAATCCTGTTTTCGATTGCAAGCGGGGCGCTGTTGCGCAGGCTATTTCCGGGAGTATATAGTTTGTTGACGGGTGGGCGGGGTTTTTAGATAACCTCTGGAGTTGATAATTGCAATTATCGTTTAGTTGTAAGGTTCTATTACGAATTAAATTGAATTGGTGATAAAAGGTCGGAAGAGCGAAGTCGGAAGACGGGAGAGATCGCTAATTTGAGATTTGACTCAGGTAATGAAAAGTTCAGGAAGCAAGGCAATGGCTCAACAAAGCCCTGCTTTCATCGATAAATGAAGTTTTCAGGGAAACTTCTGACTTCCGTAGTCGGAAAACGGGAGAAATGGCTAATTTGAGATTTGACTCAGGCAATGGAAAGTACATTTAGAAAGCCTTTGCTCAACAAAGCCCTATTTCCAACGATAAATGAATTTTCCAGGGAAACTTCTGACTTCCATCTTCTGACTTCCGGCAATATATACCTACCAAATTTACATCAGAACCAGTTGTTTTAAGAAAATCCATTCATTCTTTTCCATATTTTACGCTTACTTTTGCCGCAAATCAAAAGTATGAGTTTAACGGTTCAGCAGCAGAAACTATATAAGTCAGGCCTGGTTTATGCTTTATTAAGTTACGGTATATGGGGCGTTTTCCCCTTGTACTGGAAGATGTTACTGCACGTTCCTCCGCAACAGATTTTGGCCCACCGGATTGTATGGTCGCTGCTCTTCCTGATGATTGTATTAGCCTGGCGCCGCGACCGGGTTTTTCTTCAATATCTGACTTCACCAAGGATTTTAGGAATTTTACTCCTGACAAGTGCGCTGATAGGAGGGAACTGGTTTGTTTATATTTATGCGGTTAACAATAATCACATAGTCGATGCGAGCCTGGGTTATTATATAAATCCCATAGTGAACATTCTGCTCGGTGTCGTTTTTCTGAAAGAACGCCTGTCGCGGATTCAGATTATTGCTGTTTCATTTGCTTTTGCCGGCGTAGCTTACCTAACTTTCCATTACGGAAAACTGCCTGTTATTTCGCTGGTTCTCGCATTTTCATTTGGTTTATACGGATTGCTGCGAAAAAAGGCGAACCTGCAATCGATGCCCGGGCTGATGGTTGAAACTTTACTCCTTGCTCCCGTGGCACTTTGGTATTTATGGCATATGAACTCACTTGGAACAGCTTCGTTTGGACACGAATCTTTATTGCTGGATATATTGCTGGTTACAGGCGGCCCGGTAACGGCTCTGCCTTTATTCTGGTTTGGAATTGCAGCTACACGCATCCCGCTCTCTACTCTTGGGTTTATACAATACCTGTCGCCCACTATTCAACTCCTGATCGGAATTTTTGTTTTCAGCGAACCTTTCAGTGCTGCTTACCTTATCAGTTTTGGATTGGTGTGGACGGGGCTTGGGATTTATACCTACAGTATTATCAGGGCTCTCAGGCTGAGAAAGGCCGGTTGATTTTTAATACAATTCAAATTCGTTAGCAAAATTTGTCTTCAGATAATGCTTTTTTGATTATATAAATGACACTTAATTGCGATTCATTTCAGGAGTATTCTGAATATTTCAATGTCCAAATGATGATTAATTGCTGAGAAAAATTCACTGTTTGCCCCGTCATCTTCAACCAAAGTCGGAGCTAATGCTTCGGGCGAAACTGTTTCAACAGGCGGTAGATTTACGGTTCCATCCCGAATTGATTAGAATTGGTTTTTTTGGATAGAAGACCGAATTTGGAAGACCGAAGCAGATGCTAATCCGACTTATAAATCATCAATGAAAAATAAGTTGTATAAAATTGATCGTCTTACGATGTGCTAATTATATTAGATGAATTAATTATTAGGGTATATCCTTCCAGCTCCCGACTTCCGACTTCCGACAAATTGAATTGACCCGATAAATTAAAGGCAGAACCAAAAAAAATTAAAGGGATTTCGCCCAGCCAATATATAAAGAACAGGTAGGAACTACTTTTTTATCTTTTTAGTTGCTCTTTCTCAATATTAAAATAGTAATCTCGGGCCTGGTTGCAATGCGCCCAGGGTATCCCAGTGTGCCGGTTCCACGGTTAACATATAAAAACTGTTTCACTCCGTTTGGATTCACTTTTTCGTACAACCCGCCCCATTGCCGGAAAATCATTGACGAAGGACTCCATTTTACATCGCCATATTCGAAGGCAAGTTGAAAAGCGTGGGTATGACCCGATAATGTAAGCCCGATTTGTGGGAATTTGGAGTTTACTTCACCATCCCAATGCGAAGGGTCGTGCGACATAAGTATCTTAAACCTTGATACTTCGGAACCTGCAAGTGCTTTCACAACATCTCCCTTTTTACCAAACCGCTTTGACTTGCTCCAGTTTTCGACACCAATGATGGCGATCGACGCTGTGTCTTTCCTGATTATGCTGTTTTCGTTTCGGAGCAAATGCCAGCCAATCTGCTTGTAGAAATCATATAAAGCGGTATTATTCCGAACTTTCTCTTTTTCAGAATTCCATTGGTTGTATTCGCCGTAATCGTGGTTACCCAAAATGGCAAAAATTCCATCTTTAGCCGAAAATTCCTTCATTGTATTTACAAAAGGATAAGCTTCGGCG
>CAIXAQ010000517.1 GCA_903917425.1 uncultured Bacteroidales bacterium | reverse complement strand
TTATTACCAGTAGTTGTTTCTTTTTTCAAGCTTCATCGATCAATTGAGATGCCTGTTTAAGCAAATAACCACGAGTCTCTCTATCTTTCTCGCTTTTTAGTTTTCTGTGAATTTCAATATATTTCGAGCTTAATTTCTGAAATTTTTCTGATGACACTAAACTCTCAAGCCATTGCGAGAAATCCGTTAATTCGACTTGGGTACTTAAATACTTTATGTAGTTTGCGAATTCAGGAGTTTCAAGATTTGAACCTTCGAATTTGTCAATTTGGATAATTTTTCTACCCAAAAACTTGTCGAAAAGATAGGTGTTTGAACAGAAAGTCTCGAATGCTTTTTTCTCCGCGTCTTTCAATTTTCCTGTCTTGAAAAGAATAATTGTCCACTCGAATAAAAAGTCAGGATAATATCCACCACCAGCAAAGTTCTTGTCAAACCATTTTAAATATGTCAGCGCGCCTTTAAAATCACCAATTTCCAAGTAAAGTCTTGGAGGATAAAATCGGATTCCTCGACTATCATCATAATCTCCATACTTTCTCTTTTCAGCCGCAAGTGCTGCCCGAATCTTTCGGATTTTAGTTTTTACCCTTTCGATTTGTTTCTCAGTCACGAGTGGCGATTTTTCTGTTTTACAATTACTGGTAACGGATGACGCTATGGCAAGTGCGGGATTAGATTGTTGCTCAACTGTCTGCCAGCACAAATGTATGTAAAGATTTCAAATGTTTCAACGAACACGCAAACCCGCATTTGCTATAGCGTTTGTTGAACTAAATCCCGCCTTCGCGGGATAGCTGAAACAAAAGTACCCGATTCTCCTTATAATCTGAAATTAACTTCTAAAAACTAACAGATTATGAGAAAGAAATCGGGTTTCACTATTGTGGAACAGGCTATCGTGCTGGTTCCTGAGTTCGGAAACGTTGTCCGTAAAATGGAACAACAGGTTGTTTTGCGTGGGCAAAGCAAAAGTACATTAAATAATTATATCCGGCGCATCGCGCTGCTGGTGTCGCACTTTGAAAAACTTCCGGAGTCGGTGGATACGGAGGAAATAAACGAGTATTTGGTTTCGCTGGCCCTGGACCCCAAATCGCCCTCGCGCAGCAGTTTTAAGCACATGGTTTACGGGCTGCGCTACTACTTCCGGCTGATGGGGTTGAACAAAAACGCCATTGCCCTTCCTTCGCTGAAAAAAGAAAACAAACTGCCAATTATCATGAACATGCAGGAGCTTAAAGCGCTTTTCGCCGTTCCAACCCTGCTCAAGCACCGCGTCGTGCTGACTCTGATCTATTCGGCCGGGATGCGCGGACAGGAAGTCATCAATCTGAAAATCTCGGACGTTGACTTCGAACGAAAAACCATCCATATCCGGCAAAGCAAATACAAGAAAGACCGTATTGTCCCATTGGCCGAAAGCATGGCCGTTGGATTGAAAAAATACCTTGCAGCCGAAAACCCGCACATCTGGATGTTTAACGGCAAAGAGGCTGATGGCCGCTACAGCGTAAAGGGCCTCTCGTGGGTGATGCGCGAATCGCTCAAAAAGACTTCCATCACCAAAGACCTTAGCCTTCATTCGTTGCGGCATTCCTACGCCACCCACCTGCTGGAACAGGGCCTGAACATTGTTACCCTCAAGGAACTGCTTGGCCATGCCAGCATTATCACCACCATGATTTACCTGCATGTGGCTCAATGCCAGCTGATAAAGGCCCATAGCCCTTTGGACAGGCTTTATAATTTCAAGCCGAATGAGGACCAGGTTTGAACTGGCCGATGCGGTAAGGCTGTTTGGCAATCAACTCTCGGTTTCGGACAAACTGAATGCACGGCAGGAAAAAGTGCTGGGCAGCATCGTAAGTTGCCGCACTGCTGCCCTGGGCGGGCACGAAGATGCCTGCGATAGTTGCGGCTCCCTACGAAACAGCTACAACAGCTGTGGCGACCGCCATTGCCCCAAATGCCAGGCAGCCAGACAGGCTTTCTGGATCGATGATTTGGCTCACAATACATTGCCGGTCAAACATTTTCATATCGTGTTCACCGTACCGCACCACTTAAACCAGCTTTGCCTGCATAACCCGGGGATGTATTACGATCTGCTTTTTTCGGCAGTATGGCATACCCTCCGCTTATTTGGGTACACCCACTATGGGGTCGAAAGCGGTGCCGTTGCTGTGTTGCACACCTGGGGACAGAACCTCTCGCTTCACCCTCATATCCATTGCCTTGTCCCGGCTGCCGGGTACACCCTGGACGGAAAATGGAAAGCCATCGAAAAGAATGGCAATTTCTTGTACCCCGTACATCAGCTGAGCGAGACCTTTAAAGGCAAATTCCTCGACAGCCTCAAGCGTGCTTTGCGAAAACAGAACGAGTATAGCTTGTTTTACCCGCAACTGCAACGGGCTTACCAAACAAAGTGGGTGGTACATTGCGAACCTTCCATGGCCAAAGCGGAACATGTGATAAAATACCTGGGGCAATACACGCACCGTGTTGCCATTACCAACCAGCGTATTCTGAATATCGCCGACCAAAAAGTAACTTTCCAGGCCAAAGACTACCGCGACAATGCCATTCAAAAACCGGTTACCCTCGATGGGGTGGAGTTCCTGCGTCGCTTTGCCATGCATATTCTGCCCAGGCAGTTTGTGCGCATACGCCGCTATGGCATCTACAACCACACTGCCAAACGAAATCTTGCCTTGCAGTTTTGCGAACCTGATAAAACCATTGAGGCAATTATAAAAAAGCAACAACCTGCTGAAACAAACCTGGAGCGCTTCGAAAGGCTTACCGGCATAAATCCTTGTATATGCCCCATATGCAAAAAAGGAAAAATGGTCGTTGTACGTGTGCTGCCACGCATTCGATCGCCCGATGCGCTGCTTCAAAATCAGCTATCTTTCCTAACGTAACATTGCTGAAAAATCGCCTTGCTTAGCGAATAGGGATTGCTATGCCCTACAGTAGGCAAAAATCAGTAAATCAGGCTCTTTGCCGTGTTGAAATATAGAATTATTTACAATATTACACTTTAAAATCAGGATATCAGCTGAATCCTACAAGGGTTTTCCCCTCTACAAAACATAAAAACCGTCGGAAAATGCATAGCCTCCCCAGGGATGTAGTTCAACCGGGAATAATCGCTGGGCGCTCCGCGCCGCTCATATTCCTATTTATTATGGGCAGGTTTAATATTCTCCGTTTTTAATTTTTAATAGAATAGTGTGGCTATTATCTTCTGGCGAGTCATCATTTTGATAATCTTCTTCAATAAAAATGCTTCCATCATTTTTTAGTACAGCATAATATTCTGCACTCCATGACAAACCCATAGTTATTAGACATGCAGCAATTGTGTTTGGTTTTTTTATGACTTGGATTGGCCAAATCTCAACTTTGCCTTTTGGTACAAGAAATTGTTTGCCATTAAGTTTTAGAAATAGTTTGTCGTTTTTAACAAAAAATGATGATACTAATACATTATTTTTTGGCTTTGAATTTT
>CAIXAQ010000516.1 GCA_903917425.1 uncultured Bacteroidales bacterium | reverse complement strand
CGGAGACAATGTCGGATTGCAAAAATTACCTAAAAATTCCAACCCGATCCGTTTGCACAACCGTTGTCAGATAACCGGAAGACCAAAAGGATATATGAGACAATTTGGGGTTTCGCGTATCAACTTCCGTTTCATGGCACTCGACGGTTTGATACCAGGTATTAAAAAAGCCAGTTGGTAAAAATATTACTGAAACATTAACATACAAGATACAAAATGATCACAGATCCGATTGCAGATTATCTTACTAGAATAAGGAATGCCGTGATGGCCAACCATAGGGTTGTAGAAATTCCTGCATCTAATCTCAAGAAGGAGATAACAAAAATCCTCTTCGACCAGGGCTATATTCTTAATTTTAAATTTGAAGATGAGAGTGTACCAGGTGTTATTAAGATTGCGCTCAAATACCATCCTGTTACCAAACAATCGGCCATCACGCAGATTGAAAGGATCAGTAAACCAGGATTGCGCCGATACGTTGGTAAGGACAATCTTCCCCGGGTTCTTAACGGACTTGGTATAGCGATAGTGTCCACATCACATGGTTTGATGACCGATAAAGAAGCCAAGAAACAAAATGTTGGTGGCGAAGTAATTTGTTACGTTAGTTAATAAAAAGGAGGAAATAAGAATGTCGAGAATTGGAAAATTACCGATTACGATTCCTTCCGGAGTTACAATCACAGTGTCGGATAAAAATCTTGTTACCGTTAAAGGTTCAAGAGGCGAACTGAAACAACAGGTTGATCCGGATATTATCATAAAGGTAGAAAATAATCAGATACTTGTGCAGCGCCCTACTGAACAGCAACGCCACAGATCAATGCATGGTCTGTACCGCTCACTGCTTTTTAATATGGTACAGGGTGTAAGCGATGGGTTTACAGTAAAACAAGAACTTGTAGGTGTAGGTTATAAAGCCGTTGTAGTAGGTCAGACTTTGGAACTCGCATTGGGCTATTCACACAATTTCTTCTTTGAACTTCCCGGTGAAATCCAGGTAAGTGCACTGACCGAAAGAGGTAAAAACCCTATCATTACTATGGTGTCACACGACAAACAACTTATTGGTCAGGTGGCGGCAAAAATAAGATCACTTCGCAAACCTGAACCATACAAAGGAAAAGGTATCAAGTTTGTAGGCGAAGTCCTGAAACGTAAAGCTGGTAAGTCAGCATCCGATAAATAATCATTGAGAACAGCATAATACTTTCAATCAATGTCATTCAAAGTAGATAAAGAATACAGGAGACTGAAAATCAAGCGACGCGTTCGTAAAGTCATAACCGGCTCAGGTGAACGTCCACGCATGACAGTTTTTCGCAGCAACAAAGATATATATGTGCAATTGGTTGATGATCAATCAGGTACAACATTAGCTGCAGCATCATCACGCGCTAAAGGTATAGCGGATCAAAAAGTTACCAAGAGTGAGAAAGCCAAGCTTGTTGGAAAACTAATAGCAGAACGCGCCCTCGAAAGCGGAATTCTGTCGGTGGTTTTCGACCGTAATGGTTATCTTTATCATGGTAGAGTTAAAGCCCTGGCTGATTCAGCCAGAGAAGGTGGCATCAAATTTTAAATACAGCTATGGCAAACGTAATCACAAATAGAGTTAAATCGAGCGATATCGAATTAAAAGACAGGCTCGTCGCCATTCAGCGCGTTACTAAAGTTACTAAAGGCGGACGTACATTTACATTCTCAGCTATTGTTGTAGTTGGAAACGAAAACGGAGTTGTTGGTCATGGTCTTGGAAAAGCGAAGGAAGTACAGGCTGCAATCGCAAAAGGTATTGAAGATGCCAAGAAAAATCTGGTACGTGTTCCTGTTCTTAAAGGTACAATACCTCACGAACAATTAGGTAAATATGGCGGAGCATTGGTTTTCATGAAACCGGCAACCAGTGGTACAGGTGTTATAGCCGGTGGTGCTATGCGTGCAGTACTCGAAAGTGTTGGTGTTAAGGATGTACTTGCCAAATCTAAAGGCTCATCAAACCCTCACAGTGTTGTGAAAGCAACAATTGAAGGTCTGTGTCAGCTTAGAGATGCACATTCGGTAGCTCAACTTCGCGGTGTTAGTATGGATAAAGTATTTAACGGTTAACCACTAAATAAATAGCGCGATGAGAAACGTCAGAATCACACAAATTAAAAGTGGTATTAAACAACCCGAACGTCAGAAACGTACACTACGAGCACTTGGCATCACCAAAATGAACCGCCCTGTTGATCACGTAGCAACCCCACAGATTGAAGGCATGATAAGAGCTATCAGCCATCTGTTGAAAGTGGAAGAAATTTAATTGTAAATCCTTTATAGAACTTATATAACATGGATCTAAGTAATTTACAGCCTGCAGAAGGCGCTACAAAATCTCAAAAACGAATCGGACGTGGTCAGGGATCGGGTCGCGGTGGCACATCTACCCGCGGACATAAAGGAGCCAAATCACGTTCAGGTTACAAGCGCAGACGCGGTTTCGAAGGTGGTCAGATGCCTTTGTATCGCCGGGTGCCTAAATCAGGTTTCAAAAACATAAACAGGGTTGAATATACTGGTATAAATATCGATGTTCTTCAAAAACTGGCTGAATCAACGGGTATTGTTGTAATTACTCCTGAAATTCTGAGAGAAAACGGATTACTTGGAAAGAAGGATCTGCTCAAAATTTTGAGTCGCGGCGAATTGAAAGCAAAAATTGATGTTACAGCCAATGCTTTTTCAACCAAAGCTATACAGGCTATTGAATCAGTTGGTGGAACTGTTATTAAACTCTGAGCTTAATGAAAAGATTCATTCAGACACTTAAGAATATTTATAAGATCGACGAACTTCGTAGAAGGATAGGCTATACACTTGGCCTTATCCTGATCTACAGGTTCGGATCCTATGTTACAATACCCGGAGTTGATCCTCAGCAATTAATGGCATTGAAGAATCAATCTTCATCCGGACTGTTAGGCTTGCTTAACATGTTCTCTGGAGGTGCCTTCAGCAATGCTTCAATTTTTGCATTGGGTATCATGCCTTACATTTCGGCTTCCATCGTTATTCAGTTGCTGGGTATGGCTATTCCATATTTCCAGAAACTGCAGAAGGAAGGCGAGAGCGGACGTAAAAAGATCAATCAACTTACCCGTTACCTGACCGTTGTTATTACAGCACTTCAGGCTCCCGGTTATATTGCTAACCTGATTTCACAACTTCCTTCGCAGGCGATTACGCCCTTCGATCCGAATGTAACTTCACCCTCGGTATTCTTCTGGATCACTTCGGTAGTTGTGTTAGTATCGGGAACCATGTTTGTAATGTGGCTTGGCGAAAAGATAACGGATAAAGGGTTGGGAAATGGTATCTCACTCATCATTATGGTTGGTATCATGGCTCGTTTGCCATTTGCTATCTTTAGCGAGTTTTTGGCTCGTATGGAGCAAAAGGGAGGTGGACTAGTTCTTTTCATCGTTGAACTTGTTGTTCTGGTGATGGTTGTTCTGCTGTGTATCCTGCTTGTTCAGGGGACACGAAAAATACCTGTTCAATATGCAAAACGTGTAGTTGGTAACAAACAATACGGCGGTGTGCGTCAGTATATCCCTTTGAAGGTTAATGCTGCAGGTGTAATGCCAATCATCTTTGCCCAGGCTATCATGTTTTTACCTTTAACAATAGCTGGTTTTGCAAGCAGCGAAAGCTTACAGGGATTTGCAGCAGCGTTTACCAACATTAATGGATTTTGGTATAATTTCACGTACGCACTCATGATCATTGTTTTTACCTACTTCTACACAGCTATAACGGTTAATCCAAACCAGATGGCTGAGGATATGAAGAAAAATAATGGTTTTATACCCGGAGTAAAACCCGGAAAGAAGACGGCCGACTTTATTGATTCAGTAATGTCGAAAATCACTTTCCCAGGCTCTCTCTTCCTTGCTTTAGTTGCTATCATGCCTGCGTTGGTTCGTATGGCTGGTGTAAGTTCACAGTTTGCTCAATTTTATGGTGGTACATCCTTACTAATTCTGGTGGGTGTTGTGCTTGATACATTACAGCAAATTGAAAGTCATTTATTGATGCGTCACTACGAAGGTCTGACAAAATCAGGCAGAATAAAGGGACGTAGTGCTGCCGGAGCTGGATTTTAGTCAGTTGTAAAACTGTTGTAATGGCTCTTATTAAAACGGAAATAGAAATTGAATTAATACGTACCAGTTCTTTACTTGTTGGAAAAACGATAGCTGAAGTTGCCAGGAATATCAAACCAGGAATTACAACACTTGCTCTCGATAAAATAGCTGAAGAGTTTATCCGCGACCACAAAGCAAAACCTGCTTTTAAAGGGTATCATGGATTTCCTGCTACGCTCTGTATATCGGTTAATGAGGTGGTTGTTCATGGGATACCCGGAAAACGCGAATTGAAGGAAGGTGATCTTGTTTCAATTGATTGCGGAACCATTATCGATGGTTATTACGGGGATTCTGCCTTTTCGTTTGGTGTGTTACCGATGGCTGTGGATGTAACGATGCTGATGCAGCAAACGTATACCTCTCTGTTCAAAGGAATAAACGCGGTGGCTGCCGGAAAACGTGTCGGAGATATAGGTTATGAAGTTCAAACCTATGTGGAAGGTTTCGGTTACTCAGTGGTTCGCGATTTGGTGGGACATGGACTTGGAACCAGCCTGCACGAAAAACCGGAAGTGCCTAATTACGGCAGAAGGGGAACAGGTCCGAAACTGGAGGCAGGAATGGTAATCTGTATCGAACCTATGATCAATCTTGGCAGCCGGCAGGTAATGCAGGAAAATGACGGATGGACAATACGGACAATAGATAGAAAACCTTCGGCTCATTTCGAACATGCCGTGGTGATTAAAAAGGACGGAGTAGAAATTTTGTCGAGTTTCATTGAAATTGAGCAGGTTATTAATCCTGACATACTAATAACAAGGTAATTATAATATATGGCTAAACAACTTGTAATTGAGCAGGACGGTGTGGTAAGAGAATCACTAGGCAATGCTATGTTCCGGGTTGAACTTGAAAATGGACATATGATTATTGCTCATATTTCAGGCAAGATGAGAATGCATTACATTAAAATTCTTGTTGGCGATAGGGTGAAAATTGAAATGTCGCCGTATGACCTCAGCAAGGGAAGAATAAACTTCCGTTATAAATAAAGAATAATACACCTTTAAGAAATAACACAAGCAATGAAAGTTAGAGCATCAGTCAAGAAAAGAACACCTGAATGCAAAATCGTACGCAGGAAGGGGCGGATTTACGTCATTAATAAAAAGAATCCCAAGTACAAACAAAGGCAAGGTTAATAATTGTGTAATCCCCAAAGCTATTACTATATATGGCACGTATTGCTGGTATTGACTTACCAAAAAACAAAAGAGGTGAAATAGGTCTGACCTACATTTTCGGTATTGGCCGCGCCTCGGCACAAAGTATCCTGGATCAGTGCGGTATCGATCGCAATAAAAAAGTCCAGGACTGGAATGATGATGAGCAGAATAATATCCGCGCTATTATCAATGACAGTTTCAAAATTGAAGGAGCACTTCGTTCGGAAGTACAACTCAACATAAAACGATTGATGGATATCGGTTGCTACCGTGGGGTTCGTCACCGTTTAGGCCTTCCTTTGCGTGGACAAAGTACCAAAAACAATGCCCGTACACGTAAGGGCAGGAAAAAAACGGTTGCTAACAAGAAAAAAGCAACTAAATAAGAAAGCATTTAAAGTACAAATAGTTTTACTATGGCAAAGACCACCAAAGTATCGAAGAAAAGAGTTGTTAAAGTTGAAGCTACCGGAAGAGCATATGTTTCGGCTTCTTTCAACAACATCATAATTTCGTTAACTAACAATGCCGGACAGGTTATTTCCTGGGCATCAGCTGGCAAGATGGGATTCAGAGGTTCAAAGAAAAATACTCCATATGCTGCCCAAATGGCTGCTACGGATTGTTCGAAAGTGGCTTTTGACCTCGGACTGCGTAAAGTGAAAGTTTACGTTAAAGGACCGGGCTCCGGAAGAGAATCTGCAATACGTACACTTCATACTGCTGGTATAGAAGTTACAGAGATACAGGATATTACTCCTTTACCTCACAACGGTTGCAGGCCTCCAAAACGCAGAAGAGTTTAAGGTTTACTTCCTACTTCGATATTTACGAACAACAAGTTTAATAATACATAATTAAAAGGCTTTATGGCAAGATATATTGGTCCTAAGACAAGGATAGCCAGGAAATTTAAAGAACCTATCTACGGACCCGACCGTTCTTACGAAAAGAAGAACTATCCTCCCGGAATGCACGGTCAGACAAAACGTAGGAAAAAACAATCTGAATATGGCGTTCAGCTTCAGGAAAAACAAAAAGCTAAATACACCTATGGTATTCTTGAAAAACAATTCAGGAATATTTTCGAGAAAGCTACACGTAAAAAAGGTGTTACAGGAGCTATTCTGTTACAACTTATTGAGGCTCGTCTCGACAATGTCGTTTACAGGTTAGGGATTTCCCCAACCCGTGATGGCGCCCGGCAACTGGTTGGTCACGGACATATTACAGTCAACGGAAAAGTATTAAATATACCTTCTTACGAATGTGAAAGAGGTGATGTTATTGCTGTTCGTGAGCGTTCCAAATCACTCGAAGTAATTCAGAATTCACTGCAGGGACGTATAATGCGTTACTCCTGGCTCGAGTGGGATGGTGCTTTGATGAGCGGTAAGTTTATTAATTTCCCTGAGCGTGAAGAGATTCCTGAGAACATCAAGGAACAGCTTATTGTGGAATTGTACTCGAAGTAATTTTTTTTACATTTTTTTAAACAAAGGACTTTTATGGCAATTTTAGCATTCCAGAAACCTGATAAGGTTATCATGATTCAGGCTAACGAGTATGACGGCGTTTTCGAATTCCGCCCTCTCGAACCTGGCTTTGGTATCACTATAGGTAATGCATTGCGCAGGATATTACTTTCTTCACTCGAAGGATTTGCTATTACCTCATTACGGATTGATGGTGTGGAACACGAATTTTCTTCGGTTAAAGGAGTTGTTGAAGATATTACGGATGTAATTCTGAACCTGAAGAAAGTTAGATTTCGTAAACAAATTGAATCGGAGGAAACAGAAAAAATCAACTTTACCGTTACAGGTAAGGATACTTTCACTGCGGGTGACATAGCCAAACACCTTTCCATATTTCAGGTTCTTAATCCTGAAATCGTAATTTGCCACATGGAACCTTCCGTGAAGATGAATGTGGAAATATGTGTTAATAAAGGTCGTGGATATGTACCAGCCGAAGAGAATAAGATCCCTACAGCGCACATTGGCACTATTTTCATGGACTCGATTCATACTCCGATTAAAAATGTGAAATTCAGTATTGAAAATTACCGGGTTGAACAGAAAACCGACTACGAAAAACTCGTTCTTGAGATTAAAACCGATGGATCTATACATCCAAAAGATGCCCTGAAGGATGCTGCAAGAATTCTTATACACCATTTTATGCTTTTCAGCGATGAGAAAATTACTTTGGATATTGAAGAAAAAGCTGTGGCTGAAGAGTTTGATGAAAATACACTTCATATACGTCAGTTACTTAAAACCAAGTTAGTAGATATGGACCTTTCAGTTCGTGCTCTTAACTGCCTTAAAGCTGCCGATGTGGAAACCCTCGGGGAATTGGTAGCTTTTAATAAGAACGACTTATTGAAATTCAGAAATTTCGGTAAAAAGTCGCTTACTGAATTGGAAGATCTCGTAAAAACCAAAGGACTGGAATTCGGCATGAATGTTGCCAAGTACAAATTAGATAAGGAATAAGCGAAATGAGACATCAGAAATCAATAAACCACCTGGGACGAACCAGCAGTCATCGCAAAGCTATGCTGGCCAATATGGCAAGCTCTTTAATAAAACATAAGCGTATCAGCACTACTATAGCCAAAGCGAAAGCACTTCGGGGTTACGTAGAACCATTGATCACACGCGCTAAAGTCGATTCAACACATTCTCGCCGTGTTGTATTCAGCTACCTGCAGGATAAAGATGCTGTTACCGAACTCTACCGCGAGGTATCAGTAAAGGTGGCCGATCGTCCGGGCGGATATTTACGGATACTCAAAACAGGCTTCCGTCTCGGCGATAATGCTGATATGTGCATTGTCGAATTAGTTGATTACAACGAAGCTTTGTTATCAGTTAAAGAAGCAGGCACCAAGAAAACTACCCGTCGCCGTAAACCATCTGCTAAAAAAGCAACAGAAACCCCTGTTGAGGCAACAAAGGCCAAAGCTCAGGTAGCCGCTGAAGAAGAAGTGGTTGTCGAAAATAAAGTAGAAGACTCAGCTGAAGAAACCGAAAGCGAAGAAAAATAATTAAAATTAAGTAAATGAATTACTTAAAAGGATAAGGTGAAGTTTACTTTACTTTATCCTTTTCTCATTTTTTGACAAATGAATGTGATAATGTGACAATGTGATAATGTGACAATTTGATAATG
>CAIXAQ010000515.1 GCA_903917425.1 uncultured Bacteroidales bacterium | reverse complement strand
CCAATTCGTACAGTTATATTGATATCCCGTTTTCCGTAAAACTGCAATTATGGCAGAATAAATCAACTTCTATTTATGCTCTTGGCGGAGTGAATGTTTCTTTCCTCATTTCGGTTGACGCCCTGCACATTGATCCAAATGATTATGTCGTCGTTCAGACACAGAAAGAGGATTTGAACCCGGTATTATTTTCGTGGCATGCCGGTATGGGTAGCGCAATAAAAATCAGCAAACATATCTCAATGGCAGCCGAAGTGTGCTATCGCGGGCAAACAAACGGGCAATACAAAGACTTACCTGTCGATAAACGGTACGATTTGATTGGTGTGAAAATAGCTTCGTATTTCAAATTCTGATATAACAGCAATTTTTTATCTTCAAATTCATAGCCGAATTATTTCCTGGTTTTTGTGGCATTTTTCTTTCCCGAACTACAAGAACTTTCCGGTTCAATTCCTTACGTTCTGCTGTTAATTCAGCGGGTCTGTTCAATTTGCCGGAAGCCGGGAGCCGGAAGGATACCCTGAAAATTATTGAATTCACCACAAGTAGCTTATTGAAAGTCGAACCATTTTATACAACTTATTTTTCGTTGATGATTAATAAGTCAGGTTAGCAACTACTTCGGTCTCCCAACTTCGGTCTTCCAGCCAAAAAAAGACCAATTCCATTCAATTCGGGGCGTTACCATAATTTGAGCAGGTAACACGTGAGCGATAGCTCAAAAAGCATTACTTTTGTAGATCTGATACACTTTCAGGAAGATATAAATAAAGCTCAAAGTCATTTTTGCTTTTTTACATTGCCATAACATTATAGATGGAAGGTATAACGCAATGGGTGTGAATAAGAAATCGATCCGTAGAACCGTTTTTTGCAGTGTCGCTATTTGCATGGCAGTGCTTGTCCATTTCAGTTCGGCACAGGGCCAGGTGTATGTGGGAGGCGAACTGATGGTCGATGCAATCTACACACCTGGAAATAACCCATATATAGTTACCCAGGACCTGATAGTCAGAAAAAATGTCACGCTTACACTCCAACCCGGTGTAGTGATGCTTTTTGAATATGGCACGAGTCTTATCAGCAATGGCACCTTGATAGCCAAAGGCTTACCCGGACAAAAAATCAATTTTCTTCCCAAAAACCCGCTTTCGTTGCCCGGACAATGGAGCGGTATCGTATTTAACAATGCTCAAACTGTACTCAGCAGCGATAGCAGTTATGTTTCAGGATCGATGCTCTCGGAAGTGCTCGTAAGTAAAGCTTCCTACTCGGTGATCCTTGCTAATTCCACTTCCATGCTGATTGAAAAATCCACATTCGTTTCCAGTGCTTTTGGCATCTATATCACGGGTTCGGGATATAATACAATCAGGCAATGCTATTTTGATGAGTGTGATTTCGGCATATATGTCGCGAACGGGTTCAAAAATCCCGGTCAAAAAATTTATTCTAATAATTTCTACAAGAGCTCAGACGTAGGTATTTTTATAAATAGCGATGCGATGTATTCGAATCACAACTTTATTCAGAATAACGAAATCAGGTCTTCCGGAATCGGCGTACACATAGGCAATTATAATAACATAGGGCCCGCGTATAATACGATATCGGGGAATGTTTTTATTGATAATAAAGGGGCGGTAAAACTTTTTCAGCAGGCAAACACCGTCAGCAGTAATTATTTTATATTGAACAGAAACGGGCTTGAATGCTGGCAATCGGATAAAAATATAATTTCACAGAATCTTTTCTCAAGGAACCTGATGTATGCCATTACCCTTGATGCAGGATCGTCGTTCAACAACTTTACCAATAACAGCATAAATTTTAATTCAGGTGGTGTTTTGATTAAAGCTGATAGTGCGCGCAGTTCGCTCCTGAATAATTTTTCGTTTAATACCGTTTATAAAAATGCTGATTTCTCATTTCAGATCGAAAATCCGTATCAGGGATTAATGCTGAATAATAACATTGGAAGCAATGGAAATTTACAGTCTTTTATAAATTTGAATGACAGCCTGTTACATGCCGAAAATAATTTTTGGGGCACATCCGTTTTAAGCCGTGTCGATAGTATAATCTTTGATTTGTTTGATGAGCCTCTATCGGGAGAAGTTTTTTACAAACCCATGCTCGAAGCCTTATCCACCGAAGCACCTGTGCCGCCACCCGGCAATGTTATTAAACAACTTATCGGAAACAATGTGATTGTTCGTTGGGATGACCCCGGCCTGGCTGATTTGGAAGGATATAACGTCAATTACGGTTCCACCAATGGAATCAATTTCGCGAACACCATCCGCAACGGCGAGAATACGACAATCAATATGGGTCATTTCCCTATAAAAGATACCATTGCTGTAACTGCGCTTGATTTTTTGTCGGATGGCATTCACGATCAGACGGAAGGCCACGAAAGTGATTTTTCATATGCCGTTCTTGTGCCTTATGCCGGGCCCGATACGGCCATTTGCAAAAACTCAACCTATATGATCAGTAAGGCAACTGCTCCTTATTATAAGAATTATAAATGGTCCACTTCCGGCGACGGCAAATTCGACAACGACAGTTTCCTGCATCCGGTTTATTCGCCCGGCACAAATGACTATATGAAAGGGTATGCCAAATTGTACCTGCATGCTGAAAGTGACGAACCTCTGGCAAACGGATTCAGCTATACAGATGCTGCCACAATTACTTTTCAGGATGCTCCCCAGGTATTTGCAGGCCACGACACCTCTATAGTTTCCGATTCGGCACTTTGGCTTGGCAGCGCTTATGCTTCGAATTACGCTTTTTTAAGATGGGTTACCTCCGGGGATGGAAATTTCAGCGCTGATACTCTCAGTAATCCTAAATATAACCCGGGTTCAGGCGATATTAATGCGGGCTCCGTTATTCTCACTTTTATGGGATTTTCATCCTGTGGATCGTCAATGGATCAGATAAAAGTGAATATTGCCCCGGGTTATTCAATCGAAGGAAGAATTCATGCAGGAACTTCACCGGCTGTTAACAGCAATATCAGTTTGTTCCACGATAACAAAGGTAGTATTGAACCTGTCCGATCCGTTTACCGCTCCATTGATGGCAATTTCGAAATGAAAGCATTGTATGCCGGAACCTACTATTTATATGTTTTGCCTGATAAATTAAGCAATCCCGCTTACCTCCCTACTTACTATTTCAATGATATACACTGGGAAAATGCATATAAACTGGAACTGAAAGCTAATACCTATGATGTTGATATTGATCTGGCTAAATCTTCGGTACAACTTCCCGACGGGAAAGCTTCGATCCATGGATATAGTACATCCGTTCCCGGCTCCGAAAACTGCGGCGATGTAACCGTTATGCTTTACGACAAACAGATGAAGAATATACTGGATTGGGTAAGGGTTACAAATGGAGGTAATTTCATTTTTAACAACTTGCCTTACGGAGAATATATCCTGGCCGGGGAAAAAGTCGGAATACATGTCTTTCAATCGGATGTAATTCTGGTATCACCCACCCAGCCGGATGCTAAAAATATTGAATTGGTCTGCTCTCCGGCCGGACATAAATTTTCGCTACCCGGCTACCTGAATCCGGAGAAAGAGCAGGAGAAAATTAACGTATTCCCGAATCCCCTCCTCGAGTACCTGTCTATCAGCGGATTAACAGCAAATGGCAAGTATTCGGTACGCCTGGTAAATACCCAGGGAAATGCCAGGTACTTATACCCGGTGCAAACAGGAAGCGAAAATCATTCCTATTATATAGGTGCCTTACCAGCAGGTTTCTACGTCCTTGAAATTTACAGGGATAATGAGATTTTGTCAAGACAAAAACTGGTGAAACAATAATCGACTGCTTTCAAATTATATCAGCTTTTGCAATTTCCGGCAAAAGGCTAAATAAGTTTGCCTTCCGGGTAAATCGCCTGGAATATGATTCCGGGAATATTATATATGATTATCCCCACATTAATCCTTTCCTGAT
>CAIXAQ010000514.1 GCA_903917425.1 uncultured Bacteroidales bacterium | reverse complement strand
GCTTTGTAGGCCAGGTTGCTACGTCCTCGAAAAGGCCGTAATAGATTTTCATACCTATTCCGCCCATATTTTCCCCTTGAAAGAGGTCTTTTGTTATATCTGCAAATTCCACGGTAGTAGTTTTTTTTGAAGGTTGAAGAAAGGCCGGGATGACTACCGGCCTGATTACAAGAATTATCCACCAACGGGAGGTACAGGAGTTTTTTGAAGGTTAGTCCATACGGCACCATCAATACCAAATCCGATACCTTCCCACCAGTCGCACATAAAAGATACGTTACGGCGGTATTCTTCGATGCGGATATTGGTTTTATTAGCTCCTTTTTTGGTAAGGTGAAGGATGTTGGTCTGCGGAGTGGCGAATATTACATCTGTCCCGGATAAAGATGGCAGAGCCAAAACCTGCTGTGGGGTGAAGTCTATGCCATTGGTAATTTCTCCGGCAGTTTGCAGGGTAAAGAAACCGGCAGCGCGCTTGTCGCGAAGATACAGGCGATGCCACTTTGGTGACATGCAGATATTCATTTTCACACTTTGATACACTTCGGAAATGCCATCGGCAAAAAGTTCTACCTGATCGAAGATGGAGGAAGCACTCAAAGGTTCAATGTCAATATTGTTGATGGTATCAGCATCCACGCCTGTTTGAAGCAGTTTGATAATGCCGTTCATGGAATGACCGGTAACACTGGCAACTCCAGGTGTTGGTGCAACATAGACACCTTTTCCGTACTCATTCAACTCCATGTCCGAGTTGATTTTTGAGAGATAGCCTACTTCAGGGTATTCGATAAGGAATTTGATGAGAGGCCAGGATTCGCGATCTACCCCTGCTCCTGCAAGGAAGCCAAGCCAGGTGGCTTCAATATCGTCGGGGTTAATTTCTTCGTCCACTTTGAATTGGTATAAACGCAATTCGTTTGGGGTGAAAGCGGCAGCATTTTTAGGTGTCCATCCTTTTTGAAAGGACTGCACAATATTGCCGACGGTAAGCTGACCGAGTTTAAAGACTGTGTCGTCAGTTTTCACAGGTGTGCAGATTCCGGGGGTAACAAGACCCTGGCTTAACATGCCAAGGATTCGTTTCATGTTCTGGCCGGAGTTTTCGTAATACGCGCCGTAGGCGGTTTTGATTTCGGAGACGTTCATTGTAGGGAGAGAGTTTGAGTGTTACGAGATAGAGAGGTCCCGGCAGGAAGGCCGGGATTAGGTTAGGTGAACTGCCTGTGAGATGCCCCGCCCTGAAAGGCGGGGTTAGTCAACTTGCATATGAGGGAGGCTGTTGAGGGTGGCCCAATCAACGCCATCGTCAGAGGCATGCGGGTCTTTTGATGTTTTTACACCAATACCAGCGGCAGCCGGTTTTTGTGAAAGTATTGTTTTTATGGCTTCGATTTTGGCGGTTACATCAACTGCTGCAGCGATGGTTGGATGTATTTCGTCCAAGGCAGCTATGGTTTCGTTATGGACTGTTTCGGCAGCCAATTGAAGGTTGGCAGCGGTATTGATTTGCAAATGAGCGGCATCAGCAGCATTGGCAGAGCGTTCAATTTCTGAATTGAGCGCCGCATTTGCAGCATCGATGTCCTTCTGGTTGCCCGAGAGTTTGTTCTCGATAGCCTGGATATTTTCAACGCTGATAAAAACGCCGTCCTCAGTGGATTCTATTGCTTCAAGCTGCAATAAGGAAGAAAGTGTGGGTACTAACATGGTTTGAATTGTTGGTTTTGGATTTTGGGAAATAGCGGAAGGAATGATTTTAGGTTTTAGTTGTGCAGCCATTTCAGAAACGGCAGCAACGGCAGTTTCAAAAGAGCCGATTTGATCTATTAAGCCAAGGCTGAGAGCCTCTTCGGCGAAATAGACTTTTCCGGTAAATACGGAATCTGAAATGTTTGGACGGTTGGCTTTAACGGCTGCAATGAATTGATCTGCCAGGGGATT
>CAIXAQ010000513.1 GCA_903917425.1 uncultured Bacteroidales bacterium | reverse complement strand
GCAATCTATGCGGGATTGATTGAAGTACTTTTCGGGAGTTAGAATAGCATGGTAGAGTATGACTTCCTGGTATTCAGAATGCAAAAAAGAAGCATCAAACTGACAAAGAGTCTGTTCCAATACTTCATCCCAAAGTTCAAGACTTGATTTTGTATTTGGGAAATCAAGGAAGCGCGACTCCTTAGAAATAATGCCAGCTTTAGCAGCCAGTTCACGAGCCAGTGTATCAATATTTGCAAGATGATAAACAGTGGGGGATATGCCCATTCCCTGAATGAGCTTACCCAGATTTGCTGTTAAAGCTGTTGTGTATGTGGCAAAAAGGACAGGCTGAGATGTCAGGATAGTTTTTTCAGTGGTCAGAAATTTTAAGCGGTGCAAGGCTGCGACTGTTTTGCCGGTGCCTCCTCCGCCCGTAACTTTGATTGATCCTTTAAAACTGCTGTCAACAAGTTTACGTTGTGAAGGATGCAGGAATAACTGCCATTTCTTTAATTCGCCATTAATCAATTCTTCAAGTAAATCATCCTCAACTTCAATAAAACTGCGCTTGTTATTGATACTTTGAACCTGATCTTCAAGTAATTCGGATTTTACTTTACCTTCTTCAATCTCGAAAATAAGCTTACTTATTTCTGCTCCATCAGCCAGGTAGAAAAGGTTTTCGAATGCATCAACCGGTAGATTTTTTTCAACTGTATCCAAGTCATCGAGGTTTTGGATATTCTTCACCAGAGAAAGTGAAACTGATGGCACTCCAATAGCTAATAGTTGAGCGTCAGTTAGATAATCATAAAGAGAAGATGAAGGAACTGTTTCTGAAACAAGTAAAGGTGCAATTTTTTCATCAGGAGCCGTAAAAATCTGTACTGCCTGCGTATTCGGATTCCAGGTAATCATTTTATTCTGAGCCCAGGCCATTGCTTCATCATGGGTGTCGACCCATAAGAGAAAATAATCATCACCGGATTCAGGCACCCTGAGTATCGCTCTGTATTTATCGTCAATCCTGGCTGTTCGCAGGGATTGGTCGATGAATGTTTTTATAGGCTCCAGATGGATTGCGGCTGATCTGGAATTTTCACGGAATTTCTTTTGAAATTCCAACACTTTATTTTGAGTGGCCCGGGGAAGCTCTATGAATTTTTCAAAGAACTTGTCATATAAAAACAATCTCATAAGCCTATTAATTTTAAAGTAAATTCTTCGGGGTTTATAATTGTGTAACCTGCTTTTTCAAAAGCTTCCCTATCCAGATCGGAGAGTGGTCTGATTGCTATTTTGGCATCAGAGAAGCCTATTGCTGCTTCGGCAACCAAGCCCTTTTCGCTTTCAAGAAAAAAGCTCCCTTCGTGATTGAAATGAATGCTTTTGCTTATTAACAGATTGACTAAAGGGTGTAATTCAGGATCGAAGTAATTCAGTACATCATCAGCTTCAGTTGTTTGTGAATCGATGGGTTCATCTTCAACTCCCGTTATCAGGAATTTTATTTCACTGAATTCCTGAACCAGGTTATAAATGCGCCAAAGATGCTGCCATTCTTCTTTATCGAGACTAATATTATGACTCTCACTTAACTGGATGGCTGCCTTAAAATCCAAATCACGAAGCTTGATAAGGAGCCTGGCATTG
>CAIXAQ010000512.1 GCA_903917425.1 uncultured Bacteroidales bacterium | reverse complement strand
TAGAACCATAAATGGCAGATATTTATAATTTAAGTAATAGTGTACTTAAATTATTTTATACCTTTGCGCAGAATTATTCTAAATAAGAAAAATTTACATTTCTTTCCCCTTCACGAAAAATCATATTTATACAAACAATCATAATGAGCGAATTAATAAACAATTCAGAAAGCAGAAAAGAACTACTCAAGCACATGATCCTGCAGTTGCATAAGGGCGAAGCTCCCGAAGCTGTTAAAACTCAGCTAACCCAATTGCTCAAAGGGATACCATACGACGAAGTAGTGCAGGTAGAACAGGAACTCATCAAGGAAGGTCTTCCGGTTGCAGAAGTTCTCAAACTCTGCGACATACACGCTATGGTACTCGACGGCAATATTGATCACACGGATGCCAAAGCAATTCCTGCCGGACATCCGGCAGATACTTTCAAAAAGGAAAACCAGGAACTAGGAAAACAACTGACACTGCTGAACAATTTGTATAAGACTGTAAAGCAGGAAGCCGGGAGTTTAAGTGCCGGAGCCATCGGAAATATAAGCACGCAAATGCTTTCCATCTTCAATGCTTTATCGGACGTTGATAAACACTACAAACGCAAGGAAAATTTATTATTCCCTTACCTGGAATTAAAAGGAATTACCGGACCTCCGACTGTTATGTGGGGCAAGCACGACGAAACACGTGTTTTTCTGAAAAGTGCCATACACGCCCTTCAGAATGCTGAAAATAAAAGTGCTGCCGAATTCATCGAAATGATTGATAGTATCCTGGCACCTGCATCGAAAGCAATATCAGACATGATCATGAAAGAGGAGGAAATTCTTTTCCCCATGACCATGGATGAACTTACCGACCAGGAATGGTATGAAATTTTGCAGCAAACCAACGAAATTGGTTATTGCCTCTATGACCCTACTGATGAATGGATTCCGGAAAACCTGGAACTTATTGATTTTGATTTAAGTAAAGAATTGGCTGGCGGCATTGTTCGTCTGCCAAGCGGCAGTTTTTCGGTTAACGAACTGACATTGCTTTTTAATGCCATGCCGATGGATATAACTTTCGTGGATAAAAATGATAAGGTCAAATTTTTCACCCAGGGAAGCCACCGTATTTTCGACAGAAACAGGGCTATTCTTGGCCGCGATGTCCGCATGTGCCACCCTCCTCACAGCATGCACATAGTAGATCAGATTTTAAATGATTTCAAAAACGGGAAAGAAAGCAGTGCTCCTTTCTGGATCCAGATGCAAGGCAAATTTATTTACATTACCTATCTCCCGCTTCGTGATAAGGATAACAATTACATGGGTACAATAGAGTTTTCGCAGGATCTTACAGCATTACGCGCACTCGAAGGAGAACAACGCCTGCTTTCATATGGCACATAAATCGGTCCGTGCAAATTGTATAAATTTCAAATTTTACTAAATCTATCATAAAAAACTAACAAAAACATGAATAATACCAGCAACCCGAATACCGAACCGGTTTGGTTCAATACGGCATCAATCATTGATACTTTCGATGCCCGCGAAATGCTTAGCTCCGGGCAACATCCTCTCGCAGAAGTCATTAACAAGACTTCTTTTTTGCAGCCGGGTCAGATTTTTGAACTTATAACCCCGTTTAAACCAATGCCTTTGATTGAAAAAGTGATTGATAAAGGATTTCTTGCATTTTCTCAGGCTACAACCGAAAATGAGATTCACACTTATTTTTGCAAAATATAGAACAATCAGGTCAGCTGTTTGAAGATTTTCTGAAAATGTTTCCT
Source organism: uncultured Bacteroidales bacterium (assembly GCA_903917425.1). GTDB lineage: Bacteria > Bacteroidota > Bacteroidia > Bacteroidales > UBA4417 > UBA4417. The sequence continues at coordinate 1,550 of CAIXAQ010000512.1, read as the reverse complement.
TGCCACACAATGGGCAGAGAGGCATTTTTTTTGTTTTCAGTGACTCTATGAAAATCGTGTGCTTTTTGACTTGAGACCAAGGATTGATGATAAACTATTTTTAATATATCTATTAACCAATTGAATTTCAGCACACATAAAATTTAAAATCATTGATTCACAATCTTGATTTGCTTTAATAAAAACATTTTCTGAAAACCCTTAAAACTTAAAAAAATCATCTGCAATACCAAAACGGCAAAAGTCCCGATACATTCTTACTTTTGCAGCCTCAAATCTAATTGCTTTATGAAGAAATTAGTTCATGCAATAGTATACTATACATCCATCCCTTTTTTATATTTCTTTTCGATCCTTCCATGGCCGGTTCTCTTTTTATTTTCGGATGTCTTTTTCCTGATCCTGTATTACATATTAGGCTACAGGCGTAAAATCGTCAGAATAAATCTTTCACGTTCCTTTCCTGAAAAATCGGCTAAGGAACTAAAAATGATTGAATTCCGATTCTTCAGGTATTTTACTGACATGATTTTTGAAATGTTCAAGTTATTTACCATAAGTCCGGCTCAAAAACTTGAACGTTGCCGAATAGATACCACATCGCTTGCTCTGGCACAAGAATTATATTCAAAACAAAGGAAAGTAATTATGGTGATGGGTCATTATGGAAACTGGGAGTACTGCCCTACCGGATTACCATTACAGTCAGATTATCAGGCGTATGTAATTTACCATCCTTTAAGCAACCCATATTTTGATCGTTTGATGTCGCGAATGCGCACCAGTACAGGCTGTAAACTTTATACCATGACAGGCACGCTGAAAGGAATGATCACAAACAGGAATGAGATAGATGTAACCGCATTTGTTAGCGATCAGTCAGCTGATCCGGTCGGTGCATACTGGACCCAATTTCTTAACCAGGACACTGCTGTTTTTACCGGTTCAGAGAAAATGGCCAGGAAATTTCATGCAGCGGTGATTTATGGCAGTTTGGAGAGGGTTAAGAGAGGGAAATATATTTTTCATTTGAAATTGGTTTGTGAAGATGCTTCCAAAACCCAGGAGGGCGAGATTACCGAAGTTCATGTACGAATGCTGGAAAATGATATCCGCAAGAATCCTGAATATTGGTTATGGACACATCGCAGGTGGAAATATCAAAGACAAGAAGCATTATAGCCGAATAAACATATTGCCTGAACCCAGAAAAACAGGGTACTCAATGAAATTTGTATTGGAGAATTAAAATCTTATACCTGAGTGGACGGTTTTTTGAAAAGTTTATTATCTTTGTAAATACTAATCCTGGTTCGATATGAAAAATCCTTTGACAATTCTTGCGTGGCTCAATGGAGCAATTGGAATTATATTGATGCTTTTAGGCACTATTGCCTTTTTAGCAGGCGGTGTTTTATTTGATCATTTTTGGTCAAATTATTTTTATCCGGCATATAATTTTATTCTGATGGGAATCTTCTTCTTCACCGCCGTTTTTGTTGGAAAAGAGAAAAAAGCCTGATCCAATTTTTTTTTATGGCTTAATCCTT
>CAIXAQ010000511.1 GCA_903917425.1 uncultured Bacteroidales bacterium | reverse complement strand
TCCTAAAAAAGCTGTGTTTTCAGGCATGATTTCGTTTTTGCCTAAAATATAAACTTCTCTTGTTGCGTTCTCAGTTGCTATTCTGACTCCGCTTATGACGGATAATTTTGGAGAACAGGAAACTAAAGCAATAGTTGTAAGAGCTATGCTCAAAATCTTTCTATTCATATTATTTTTCGGTTTCAGAAAATAAGCCTTAACGTTTGAGCCAGGCAGCAGTAGCTGAATGCGGGTTTGGTACCTCTCAAGCAACACCTGGGTTTATGCGTGTGCAGTATCTAAATTCCGATACTGCATCACTTTGTGGCTCAACGTAATTTATTGTTTTTCATGTGTTATTATTTATTTTTTACGGGTCACATGGAACTCCATGACAAAATAATATCATCCCTCTGTGTGTCAAAATTGGTTTATTTTGTCATGTTCGTTTCATAAAGTATTATAAAACAGTGAAGTATTCACCCACTTTTGTCACTACATAGTGCATATTATTTTCATGAGTAAACGTCAGATGAATAGCAATATCAATTGTTAATATTCACCATTTTGTCATTCGTAGTATGCACCAAAATTAAGCTAAAAACAAACCCGATTTTTCAGGCAATGGTAGATAAAACTTACAGGAAAATGGCTTCGATTGATACGCTCATGGAAAGGCTGTAAAGAGTATCTTTTTTCATTTTAAGAATATAAATTTTTAGATGTATCTTTATTGTCATTATTGAACAAAGCATGGTCCTTGTTTTTGCACTGGTTTATTGGAAATTTAATGAATTTTGAATTTTCAGAACCAAACAATTAAGTTTGAATTAACATAGTTTATCAAACGAACTCCAAACCGGAACGAATTATAACAATTTAGCTGCAAGTAGTATTTATCAAACATTCAAAGGGAGAAACTGCATGATTTATTCTGCTGAAACCGACATTTTGCCTTTCCTGAAAGGATTGGTGCAAAGCATATTCCCATATGCCCAAGCCAACAAAGTACACATCTCATTTTCATCCGGAATAAAAAAACAGAATGTGCTTTACCAGCCTTTCTTGCTTTCGCAATCCATCGTTCAACTCATTTGTAATATTATCAATTTGCTGCCTCCAAAAAGTAAAATCGAAGTGCGTTTACTTTATAGCACTGATAATCAACATTTACAACTTGAAATAGAAAACACAAACATTAACCTGATCAGGGTAAATGAAGTCGCTACACAAACGACCTATGCTTTTACGGGATACCCTTTACCAAACGGTACGCTTTATACCATGGTCCTTCCTCTGACCCAACTTTCCTCTGCTCCTGATCAGGTAATGCCAGCAAATACATCCGCAGATAGCCTTCCTCAGTTTTATAAAGAAATTCAAAAACGGCTGCGTTCGCATTTTACGCAGACAGAAAAACTACTGGCTACTCTTGAACATAGCAGGCCAAAGGAGGCCGCTTTTATGCAACGCATCAATGCGCTGATAAAAGTGAACCTGGAAAATGAAAATTTCGATACCGATGCTTTATGTAAAGCTATGTCGCTGAGCCGGACACAATTGTTTCGCCGTTTGAAATCACTTATACATCAAGCCCCCGCTAATTACATCAAAATCATACGATTGCAAAAAGCCAAGGAGTTGCTTGAAACCACTGATCTTACAGTTAGTGAAGTTGTGTTTAAAACCGGGTTTCAGACGCTGAGTCATTTTACAAATATATTTCAGAAACAGTATGGGATACTGCCTTCTGTTTTTCGCCGGAGCAATATTTCTGCAACAAATGAATAAAAGATCGCAACAAATGGACTAACACATCTATGTTTCTGCATGTAACTTTGTCGAAAAAAAACAACCATGGAACAGCAAAGACAAAACAAGGAGTTTATCATCCGCTATATCAATGCATTGAGCGGTGTTTACAAAACAAGGGAATTGATGGAGCAGTATATGACCGATGAAGAACTCCTGGGTCACATATCGTTTTTTGATGCGGCATTCCCGAAATACGAAATGTTCGCCGATGAAATAACTGCCGAAGGCAACCGGGTAGTAGTAAGGGCAAGAATGAAAGGTAGCCACGAAGGCGAATTTAACGGCATTGTACCTACACACCGCAAAGTTGAATTTCCGTTCGTTATCAGCTATGATATTGAAAACGGGAAAATAGTGCATCACTGGCTTATTGCAGATTCCATGGCGCTTATGGAACAGTTGGGCGTTATGTAGGCACCGGTATCAGAACCAGACAGAGGGTTTCACTGGACTTTTTGTTTCCCGAATTTAAACCCTGGCTTCATAGACATGTTACGGGTCCTTTGACTTAATCCTACAATACACCCTTTAAAGAAGAATCCTAATATAAGAGACTATTTTTTTCGATTTTATCAAGAAGCATCAATCAATTCGCTCCTAATAAGCTGATTGAATGAAAATAGTTTTTGTTTTTCAAACATATGCATACATCTATTTGTTTTGTTTTATGCGTTGTCGGAATATTCTGCACTAAACACGCCAGGCTTCCAGAACTACATTTTTCAAGAGTTTTCTGAAAATAGATTTACATAACGCATAGCGCTGATTAGCAATTACATAAAGTGTATTCTTGATTGACTTTTCATGAATGCATCCATGTTTAATGAAATTCATCATCTACAAATTCACTTCTCATGAAATTAATTCTCAGCATTTGCATTTTACTAATGACTTCTTTGGCAATAGCTCAAACATCAAAAACGACAAAAACTCCCCCAGCATCTGTAAATCAGGCTGATATGGATAAAGCCATGAAACAGCTGCAGGATGTTATGAAAGATTTGCCACCCGAAGCCAAACAGATGATGGATAGTCTTGGGATAAATGAAAAATTGTCGAAAAGCACAAAGGATCTAAAAGCAAAAGGTATAACCGACAAACAAATCCAGGAAGCGGTTGATGATGACAATAGAATTATGCCAAAAAAAAATCCTTCTCTGATTGCAAAAGCTAATATTAGGTTAAAAAACGAGGTTGAATTAAAATCCTTCATAAAATTTTGTTGCAATTCCTCGCAAATTATGTTGGGTGATACGACGATGAATGATATTCAACAAATTATGTCAGAGTTTAGGATGAAACCAAACGGCAACCAGTCAGGCTATGCTGATATTGCATCAATATTATTGCTGGCCTCAAAGGATAAATTGGCTTTTGCAGCCTTTACAAAAGAGTTTCAGGCTAATGAACCAATAGATTATACCGACCTGAACAATTTTGCTGCGTTGTTCAATATGACAGGGCGCGTAGAATATTCCTTGCCCATCCTTAATTATATAAATAAAAAATTTCCGGATAATGCTATAGTGCTGAATAATATTGGACAAGCATGGTTTACGTGTGGAGAAAAAGATTCAGCAAAAATGTATTTTCTTGCATGTACCAGAATAATGCCTGATAATCCAGAGGCGAACCAGGGATTAGCAGCTATTTATACCGTTGAAGGGGATCCTGTAAAAGCCAATCAGGCAATTAAAGCTTCAATCAAAAAGGCTTACTCCGCTGAAAAAGAAGAAACTGCAAAAAAAATGGGTATTAAATTGACAGAAGATGATTTTTCGATGCCCCCGCAAACCGCCTATGATCCGCTGGGATTTTCTAAAATTGAAAGGCCTGTTTTTCAGAAGAATCTGGCAGACTATAAGCTTTTCTACGCAACCTATACTAATTGGGAGGCAGCTGTAGCTGCAAAAATAGATGAACTGGAAAAGGAAGCTACTGACCTAAATGCAGAAATGGGAGAAGAAATCAAGGATAAGAACTCAGATGTATTGGCGAGTATAAAATCAGACAATACCTCTAACCTGGCAAACGCCGTTGGAAGTGTAGCAAATTTGTATTGTACCCCATTAACATTAAAGATTTTAAGTTATACTCATCAATTTGACCAAGAGTTTTTTGCGAACAAAGTAATAAAATTTGGAGTATATCAAAACGACTTACAACATGATTATGATAGTGCAGTCGATGGTATCAAGAAAATCTGCGGAAAAATTGAAGGCACAAAATACTGTAAAGACCCAAAGGCTGAATGTCGTTTGTCCAGCATCAACCCATTGGCAATCGATAAATTGGAAAAGGAAATTAATGCTTATACCAAAATGGTATCGGAAAACCTTTATTATGACTACTATGCATATAAAGGGAAATATTTCAGAGTTATAGAACTTGGTTACGAAATCGATTTTTTAAAATTACTTTCTTCCTATAGCCATCCGGTAGAATCTGGCGAATGTTCAATGATGCCTAAGGACCAGACAATACCCAAATCGCATATAGGAAATTTTGAGGAAACACATTGCCCTTATGAGCCAATGAAATTCTCAGACCTCACAGGAATGGCAAAAGTCACCATGACTTGCACCACAAGAGAATTCGAGCTTGATTTGCCTGTTTTCAGAAAAAAAACGCTCGAAGATAATAATGGTAATTTTATAAAAGGCTCTTATTGGGCAGGACTTACTCTTGGCAAATCGATGGATGATGGCATATTGAAATTTGGCCTAAAGGCAAGTGCCGGCGTTTTTTGGGAAGTGGATAATAAAAAAGGTATAACAGATTGGGGTGTTGAGCAAAGTCTGGAGGGCAAAATGGAATTAAACTACAAGGAGCTAAATGGAAAAGGTAAGGATAATAAAACTGCACTTGAAGGGGTTGGAACAGATTATGACAATAATGTTAAACACGCTTACAACGTAAAGGATCCAAATTCAGGCATTGTGATCTATGTTGGAGGCAAGCCGCCATTATCTAATCCCGAAATAAAAGTTGGATTTGTTACAAGGATAGGCGTAAATAGTGGAGTTACGTCCTCTGTAAAAGGATCTATTTGGGGGAATGAAGTAAAAGCAGATCAGGAACTCTGGAAACCAGGCAGATAATGCCTAAGGATAAATTTCTCCTATCGCCTCTAATAAAAAGCACACAATCATTTTAATTGAAGCCGGTTGTGAAATTATCCCAGATG
>CAIXAQ010000510.1 GCA_903917425.1 uncultured Bacteroidales bacterium | reverse complement strand
TTCTGGCTTGTCCAGGTTAGGGGATAAAGACTTTAGACACACAAAAAAAACGCCTCATTCCAGAGGCGTTTTTTATGTATTGCAAATTCTGTTCAATTTATTCCTTTGCACCAAGCCAGCGTTCGGCCTCAATGGCAGCCATGCAGCCGGTGCCGGCAGCCGTAACAGCCTGACGGTAAACATGATCCTGTACATCGCCGGCTGCAAAAACGCCTGCTATGTTTGTGCGGGTGCTGCCAGGAATGGTTTTGATATAGCCTTGCTCATCGAGGTCAATCTGTCCTTTGAATATATCAGTATTGGGCGAGTGACCTATGGCCACGAAAAAGCCTTGTATTTCAATGTTTTTCACTTCGCCTGAGGTTGCGTTTTTCAACCTGGCGCCTGTAACTACTTTGTTATCACCTGTGATTTCTTCGGTAATATGATTCCAGATAATCTCGATGTTTGGAGTGTTTTTAACCCTGTGTTGCATGGCTTTCGAAGCGCGTAATTCGTCGCGGCGAACGATCAGGTACACCTTTTTGCAGAGTTTTGATAAGTACGATGCTTCTTCGCAGGCTGTATCGCCACCGCCAACAACTGCAACATCCATTCCGCGGAAGAAAAATCCGTCGCAGGTAGCGCAGGCCGAAACGCCATGCCCGTTGTATGTTTTCTCCGATTCCAATCCAAGCCAGCGCGCAGTAGCACCTGTGGCAATAATTACGGTTTCGGCTTCAACTACTTTTCCGCTATCGGTTGTAGCTTTAAAAGGGCGGTTTTGAAAATCAACCTTGTCGATAATACCAAACCTCACATCCGTCCCGAATCTTTCGGCCTGGTGCTGAAGATCTTCCATCATTTCAGGGCCGGTAATTCCTTTGGGATAGCCCGGGAAATTATCCACTTCGGTGGTGGTGGTAAGCTGGCCACCCATTTGCAGGCCTGTGTAAATAACAGGTTTAAGATCGGCACGGGCGGCATAAATAGCGGCGGTATAACCGGCAGGACCGGAGCCTATGATCAGGCATTCAATTTTTTCGTTTTCGGGGGTTGACATAGTGCGTGTGTTTTTAGACTAACAAAATTAACATATTCCCGTTGAATGTCACAAATTGTACCATCTATATATAGGGCTCTGTTTTTGTGTACAATAGTGACAGAATATGACAGATTGGCGGTCAGAACTTATAGATGCTAGCTTTTACCAATTCCGGCAAATCTCAAGCATTCTGCCTTAGGTGAAAAGCTGGTTGGGATTAGAATTAATTTTGCCGGAAGATTTCAAATTTATTACCGCGTTAAATTAAACTCAATCGTTTCAATAGTATTCCCCTTTCCTTTATCTGCTTTTTCGGGATATTCTTTTGTAATGGATTGCTTGAGCGTTTTATCGAAAGGATTGCCTGGAAACGGGCCGTGCACCCGGTCGATGGATACAGGGTAAATACCACCCCACTCGTTATCCGAGTCCTTAAAATAAGGGCAGCCTTTTTTCCTGTATTCCGATTTGTGCGTGTATTTGCCGGGGTTCGAAATGGCCTGTACCTTAATGGTGTATGTGTTGGCAGGTATATCGAACATAATTTTTATGATTGCATGGTATTTCCCGTATGATGATTCGGGATCGGGATTTGCAAGCCCTTTTGCATCATAGGTTTCGGTTATTGTGGCGCTTTCGTTGGTGGTGGCCCGCTCTTTTTCAAACTGATCAAGCAGGTAGTCGCCCTCCATTAACTGGCAGTGATAGCAGTTACTATGTGTTTTGGTTTCATCGTTGAAATCGAAAAATGCAACCACATTTCCATCGGCCTGAATGCGGGTCACTTTTTGCAGTGTCCAGGTTTCGCTTTTTACTTTTTTAACGGTGGTGGCCCTCTCAAAATCGCAATCCTTTTCGGGCAAACCGGTATCAACTTCTTTAAAATCATAGTTATAGGTTGATGTAAAGGTAAAGTCGCCTTTGTAAGGGCAAATTTCCAAGGCTAACAATTGTTTTGCCAAATTATTGCTGTATTTTTCCATTTCATCTACAAGATTCTTAATATCAGATTTTCTGCTATCTCTTTCGAGAACAGAGGCATTGCGCTCCGACATTGTACTACCTGACAGAATATAATTGCCCCCAATTTCCCCCAAGCTTAAGCTAATCAAAATGTCGCAACCCAAGGCGCCAGCTATCTCGTTAAAATTGCCCCCCGCTCCCATAAGTTCTTTCATCCGGTCGTATTCCATCCATTCGATAATTTCGCGGCGGGTGATTATGGATGCACAAGGTATGTTATCCGACAATACCTGGGCGACAATTTTCTCGAAAGTTCCCACATAGGCGTTAATCTCATTGGCATTGGCAACCTTTGTTACTTCTGAACTCATAATTAAGATCTTAATCTTTCGGTCGGGGAGGTTAAACTTTTGTGCCTTTGCGGCAAGAAAAGGAAAAACCAATATAAACAGTATGGTTGCTATTTTCATTTTACCAGGATATTACAGTTAGGAAGCATTTTTTGGATACGTTGTTTTTCGGTTTCGCCGATTTCGGTTTTGGCTATGCCAAGGGTTTTAAGGTTCTTCAATTTGCCAATGGATTCGGGCAGTTTCGGGATTGGGTTCATGTCGATATACAACAATTCAAGTTCGGAAAGATTTCCAATCGAAGCCGGCAGTTGCGAAATATGGTTGCCGAACAGGCCCAGCTTTTTCAGGTTTTTGAGTTCGCCTATTGCATCCGGCAGATCCGAAATGCCAGATTTATCGTTGGTAATGTACAATTCGGTGAGGGTTTCGGGATTTAGTTTCCCGAAAAGGGCATTCAAATCGAGTTGTAAACCCGAGCCATTGCCTTTGATAATCAGTGTTTCGAGGTTTGATGGCAATTGGAAACCTTCACTGTTATAATACCTGGAATCGGGCTTGTCCAAATTTATAATCAATAACGGCGCAGTTTGCATAAACTCAAAACTGGTTGAAAGGGTATCATTTTCTTCCTGTAATTCCCTGAGCATATTCCCTTTCAGTCCTTCTGTATTGAAAGGATCGGTAACGGTGTTGGAAGCCACTTTGGTTGCCGAATCCATCAAACCTGTAAATTTTTCCCTCAAAGCTTTCTCAAGTTTATATTCCCCATCAGGATCGTTGGGATCGTATTTGATGCCGAGGCTGTCTAAAAAGTGTTGTGTTTCAGCGTCGATCTGCTGCGAAAAGGCGGCGGTGGTCAACAGGAACAACAACGAGATCAGGAGTATTTTTTTCATATTTAAAAATTGCTTAATTATTTAACATCAAGTAATTGCATCAATTCACCGCCTTTTAAGCCGCTTATAAATTCCCATACCCGGTGTGCATTTATTTCCCCGTATTCAGCAAAATCGGCATGACCTTCGATAGTCATGGTAAGTAGCTGAACGGCAGTTCGTGGTAAAGTTTTATCGAAATAATCGGGGTTGAGTTTGTAAAGCGGAAACTCTGAAATTTCACCGGTGATAACTATTTCGGTCAAAAGCAGCCCGGCATTTCTATCCACATAACAAGGTGAACCCATTATTTCGGGTGGTATGCTTGCTATTTCAGCAAGTAACATATCCATTACCATCTGGTTGATTTTCCCTTCTTTGAGCGAAGCCTTGTAATAAACCATTGTCCTTTCGATGTATTCGCGGTTTGTAACCGGAAGCCATAAGGGGCGATCGCTGCGGGCTACCACCAGCCTGTTTTTGTAATACCAGTTGTACAGGAATACACCGCGGCCTAAGTCGAGCAGTTTGCCCGGCAGGTAAAAAATTTCTTTATACTGGTTTACAGCTTGTTTATCGTCAAGCTGATCGTAGTTCATGGCAGGTTCGAACACCTCGCGTTCATCGTTGGTAATCACATCAATATAAGAAACTTCATCGCAAGCCGCTTCCACCTTGCCGTTTTTACGGTATAAACTGCAAAACGGGATAAAAACCTCTGCTTTCACCCTTTCGCTTGGCTTCACCGGATATAGCTCATGATCGTAATGGTTGTAAGCGGTTCGCGATTTTACTTCGAGCGTTACACCAATTGGATTTTGTGCAACAGGCTGACGTTCGAGGTAGGCCAACAGTTTTTCGGTGGTGGCGTGGTACTTTGCCAATTCGGTGGCATTCATTTTATAGAACCGTTCGGCAAACCATTCATTTGATTTGTTGTAGTCAGTAACGATCCATTTGCCATGGTAAAAAGACAAATCATCCGTTTCCTGCGAAAAGGAAAGCATTGAAACAGATAAAAAGAGAATCAAAAAGTAATTTTGTTTCATTATTTTCAAATTTGTTTTACAGTTTACTTGCAACAATACAGAGGTAGTTTTCTTTTACCGCATAAGGAGAAAAGAAGTAAATACAGATTGACAGCATATTAGGATGCAAATGCCTGGATTTGTATATTGTTGGTACTGAGGATATAGGGAATCATTAACGGAAGCTGATGAAATTTATGAAGAATTTATCCACGCCGGCTATTTTGGCGGTCTGGTTTTCTTTTCTATCACAAATATATAAAAAATTGATTTTCAACTGCATTTGAAAATGGATTTTATGATTTCTGTTTCAGGGCAGAGTTCGTGAAACCCGGAAAATTTATTGCTCTCGGGTCAATCACTGTGGGTTCCAATCCGGGTTTAATTTTGATCAAACACAATAAATAAGGTCTTTCGCAATTATTTTATAAAACTAATAGGCTGATGCGAAATCTGAAAGAACTTAAAAATACGGTCATACACTGTTTTATATTGGGAGTTTTATGTACGAGCTCTATCAGCGTAAATGCCCAGGAGCCTGATGATAAAAACGATAGCTTATATGTGTCGAAATTGATGCAGGTTAATCTTGAGTTGTACAGTGAGATTGACAGTTTGAATTTTCTGATTAAGGAATGTGAAAATCGTACTACAATTCAATATTCACAGGTGGATTCATTACGGGTAGTGGTTGCGCAATGCCAGGCCCGGTTGGCCTTGAAAGGAAAATGGGCCGATACGCTCGAAATCAGCAGGTTGAGGCTTGCACAGGAACTGATAAGTGTGCGGGAAGTACTTTTAAAGACCAACTCAGAACTTGAGCAAAAACTTCAATTGCTCCGGGATAGAGAATTTCAATTAAATGATTGCCAGATCAAACTTCGGGAAGCACAATCGGCAGCATCGCTCAGCCAGGCCAAACTCGAAGGGAAAATTGATGTTAACAACGCCCGGGTAGAGGCAAAAGACCGCGAAATTGCATACATGCAGGAATCTCAGAAAGAAAAAGACAGGATTATCAGCGAAAAAACTGCCGATATAGCCACCCTGTACCATGAAAAAAGCAATTCATTGCGGGTGGTCGACTCCCTGGCACGTACGCTCAACTCAACCGAACTCGAACTTGCAAAAGTGAGCGAACGCCTGCGTATCATTGAAACTCAATACAACGAAATGCTTGCCCAGCGAACCGCAGCTACCAATAAAAAGAAAAAAGTCCGATTTGTACAGGGCTTTGCTTTGAAAAATTACCGCACACCCGACTGGCAACTGGCTCCCGAAAGTTCCACTTCATCAAATGTTTATGTTATTTCAAATAAGAATGCGGGAAATATCGAGGTCGATTACATCACCGGTGTCAGTTTATCGTTGTATGATCTTAGTCAACCCCAGGGGAAATATACCTACGATCTTGGAATGTTTGTCGGATTCGGTGGCACCAACCTTTTTAAGAATTTTTATATCGCACCGTGCGCGAAGGCATTCGACTATTTTCACTTTATGCTTGGTGTAAATATAGCTGAATATCAGCAATTAAAAGAAGGATTCAGCGAAGGCGACCCCTTGCCACCCGGCATGAATATCCCCACAGTGAAGGAATGGAAAGCCAACCTGTTTTTTGGAATGACAATTGACTTTGAACTGCTGTCGAATATCCCTAAAAAAATGTAATTAATGACTGAAAATAATGGTTCAACCGCGAATTGAATGGAATTGGTGATTTGTTGGTCAGAAGACCGAAGTCGAAAACGGAGTGTCAGCTAAACTGTTATTACATTCTACTAATTAATAATGGTAATTGAATCGAAGAGTATCAATTGTTGTACAATGTGCCAATTATAGTTAATAACTTGGTATTCAGTTCTCTTCCGACTCTTGTCGTCCGACTTCCGGCTTTGGATAATTTAAATTGACTCACTTTGTAGCAGTAGAACCAGAATGACAGATGTGCTTCTCGCCCAGCTTCCATTTTTCGAATTTTTAACTTGTTTTTACTATCCGCAAGTATAGAAGTGATCGGGTTTTGCAATGCTGTAAGTCAATCAATTTGTGGGTATGGGATAATGAAATTCCAAACTCTTTGTTGTTGCATTTTAAGCTATATAGCGCAATTTGGTGCTTATGTTAAATGCAGTCTGGCTCAATTGTGCAACATAACAAACATCATATTGAGAAAAGGTGGTTCCGGATTCCGGTTTAAATTAATGAAATATTAGGGAATTTATAGTTTATACGCATACCCCACTCCAATCACAAAATCAGTTTCAGGATTGCTGGTATTTAACTCTTTCTGAATCATATAATACGCATCCAGTTTGTGATGCTTCGAAAGTGAATATTCTACACCTGCACTGGCTCGCATGCCACCGAAAGCATAAGAACGGGGGTAATTGAGTAGCGAAAAGAGTTCGAGTGAAAAATAAGGCATAAATGGCTTGTCCAAATCCCATTTCAGGGTAAGTTTATTCCGCCAGTAATATTCGGGAACACCGCCATCCAAAGCGCGGCCGATATCGGCATATTCGTCCTGCACGCGGCTTCGGATCTGAAACTGGAATGGTTTTATCTTCTTTTCGTATTTAAAATCAACATAAAACCTGTGCCTGAAACTGTAGTAATCATCTGTCTTTCGTCTTTGGGTAAACCTGTAATTTCCTGCAATCTGGAAGTGTTTATTAATCTTATAGCTCAAGCCAACATCCGTAAAAATGACCCCGGCTTCCGTTATGTTCTCGTTAAAACGAACCTCCTCTGCCAGGTTAAACGATAACTTTTTAACTACCCTGGCTTCAAAGTTCACCGAAGTCCATAAGCCGGCATCTTTATACTGGCCGAATATCGGTGTGCAGAGGAGGATACTCAGTAGGAAAGTAAGAAAAATAAATAAATAAACCCGTGTTATAACCATATTACCTAATTATTTTTTGTAATAATAAATGGTTATGGACGTAGCATCTTTTAAAAAATCGAAGGATGTAATTGAAAACCGGTGAATATCGAAGCCGGTGCGTTTTCGCAGATCTTCGAGCAGCAACAGGTGGTTTTCGGGTTTTATAAGTTCAATATTTTCATACATAACTATTTTTGAAACTTCCTGCTTGAAAACCATCGGGTGGTCGAGAATAAAAATAAAAGTGATAAATATAGAATTGAAAACCAGGATTGGAACAACGTGCAAACCGATAGCATTTATAAGTCCGAGTGCGATGGCTATTAACAGGTAGGTCATTTCCTTCATCGATATGCCTTCGGTGCGGTACCTCAGCATCGAGAACACGGCAAACAAGCCGAATGCCGCGCCCATCGAAATATTGGTTTTATTCAGCACGAACGTAATAATGAAAATTATAATATTGAAAAGAAAGAATGTGAACATAAATTCTTTATTGCGGTAGTTCGGAAAATAAATGAGCCCGAAAATAAACAACATGGTAACTATATCGATACCAATTCCATATGCAAAGTGTTTGTTAATTGTTACAACTTCTTTGCCGTTATCATTTTTGGGTGTTGAATCGGGAGTTGTGCCGGCAGCGGTAACTGTAGTACTTTGACTTGCCGGAATCGGATTTGACTGGGCATGAACAGGAGTGAATCCGAGTAATATGCCTAAAAACAGCACTATAGACATTGAATGTTTAACGTAAGTCATAACCAAGTTTAATTAAAGCTTTTATTTTTTGTTTAAAACGATTCCTTTTTAACCCATGATTGAGACAGGTTACTCCGATGCAGTATTTACTCAGATAATTCTTGGGTTGACGGTGTGCTTTCATCAGTTGTACAAAGGGTGAAGTGCAGTGCTTTTCCTGTTTTACCTCAACAATTACTATTTTCTCAATTTGTTTTTCAATTCCATGACTGATATACCGCAGGTTCATATCAAAAGTCAGGCGTTCCTTTGCTTTGGTATTCACAAGAGTCAACCTATCGAAGAATACATTTAAAGTTGGAATATAATTATGATATTCCCCCGGTGTATGGTCGCTGATATACTGATTCAGTGGTTCGTTGAGCGTATCTGTTATTGTCTCTACCTGTATTCGTTTTTTTATGGTTCTGTTTGTATTTGTTTTTGTTTTTATTTCAAAATACGAAATCCCCGAGTTCACATATTTCCGGAACCGGAGTTTATACCTGTTCAGAATGCCGTTATGGTGCATCTGGTAGAGGTTTAAATCAGGTGTGTCGTAATACAGAGTTTCGTAAGGATGAATCGATATATTATTGATTACCAATAAATTGTAGTATTTTGATATGGTAGCTAATATCTCGATCAACTGATTTTCGTGAATAACATATTTTGTGTCTACCCTGTTTAATAACTTCACATGATCCATTGCTTCCAAACTGATTGGGGTAAAGTTAGAAAGTACTGTGGTCAGATCAATCATTCAATTGTAATTAGCTGGGTGGAAATGAAGAAAAGCTCCTGTATATTCTTCGTTAACAATATGTAAGCTTAGATTATTACCTGAAAATTTTCAATTCAGCAGCTTCCACTGTCTGCTTGTTACCATCTATTTTTACATCAGTAGTAACCGCGTATATTCCTGAAGGCAGGGTTAGCGATGAATCTTTTGAATACACATAAACTTTATAATCGCCCGGACGCAGGTATTTGAATTCGTAAATCCCATTATAATTGCTTCTTACACGCTGGCTGTAACTTCGATCGCTACCATAAATAAGGTAAACATCTTCATCGGCTGCAGGGTAAATTCCTTTGAGGGAAGTAAATTCAGCGTTGTAGTCGTATGCCGTTAATTTTCCGTATATAGTTGAATTCCCGCCATCCCCGGCTTCTTTAGCGCATGAAATTAATGCTATGGTAAATATAAGCAGGAAAGAAACACGTGAAATTCTTTTCATTATGCTGAAATTTAATAATTTGCAATGTATTTTGCATGACAAAAGTATAAAAAAAACACAATATGCCAAAAACAAACCAAGGGACAAAAATCATGATGGTTTTCACTCTTTCAGGTTTTTAGTGAAAACTGATGGTTTCAATTATAAAAATTACAGCAAACAATTTCGGACCTTATTTGTTGATAATAAAGTCGACAGAAGTGAGTTGTAAAATTTGATTCCAAAAAATTTTCAAGTGCTTCAGAATCAGAATAGTAAATTCTTCTGTCATCATATCTGGCCATCTGTGGAATAGTAAATTTCACGTTCAATTCATTAAATCAAATACATGGAGTACTACGATCAAAATGTAGAGGTTATCGAACCTCAATTAAACATGCAAATCCCTTTCAATGAGTATCTTCGCAATTTTACTGATAAATTGGAATATGTATTTCACCAACGGGCAGACATTAATCAAATAGAAACACAACGTGGGCTTCCTCCATATGCAATGCGGGAAATACTATCTGCCAATCCTTTATTAGCCTTCATTCCAACAGCTTATGGCGGTAGGGGAGGACATGCAAACGAAGGTATGGAAGTTGTTTCGGCAGCCTCATACGAATCACTTGCACTTGGCCTGACTTTAGGAATCAACTGGGCTCTTTTTCTCCAGCCACTGCATAAATATGCAAACGAAAGGATAAAAAAATCGGTATTTGATGGATTTGTAGTTGATAAAAAAATGGGTGGGCTGATGATCACCGAGCCCGATCACGGCAGTGATGCATTAAATATGCAAACATCCTATACCGAACATAACAGTTATTATCACCTTAAAGGCACAAAACACTGGGCCGGACTAACCGGTTGGGCCGACTATTGGCTGCTTACGGCCCGAAGAAGAACCAGCGGAGGCGACCTGCTGCGTGACATCGATTTCTTTATATGCGATAATAATATGACAGGTCAGAGAATTGAGGTGGAGGAATATTTCGAAAATATTGGTTTATACATGATCCCTTACGGAAGGAATAAAGTGGACGTAAAAATACCACTCCTTTACCGGCTGGAACCCCCGACTACAGGTATATCAATGATGTTGGACACTTTACACCGAAGCAGGATGAAAATTCCCGCAATGGCCATGGGTTTTATCAGGCGTATGCTCGACGAAGCTATAAACCATTGCGAAACCCGCTTTGTTGGTGCCAGGAGCCTGTTTTCATATGACCAGGTACAACAGCGGTTGGCGAGCATACAATCGGCTTACACGGTTGTTTCGGCTTTGTGCGCTCACAGCAGCGAACATGCAGGAACTGAAATGGACCTGACACAGCAGGGTCTTAAGGCTAATTCCTTTAAAACGGTGGCAACAGAACTGATGCAGGATGCCGCTCAACAACTCTTTCAATTGGTAGGTGCCAAAGCCTACACACGAAACCACATCGCCGGTCGTGCAATTGTCGACAGCCGCCCTTTCCAGATTTTCGAAGGCTCAAATGATATACTTTTTGCTCAGATTGCAGAATCTGTGGTTAAGATGATGAAACAAGCCAAGGAAAATAATTTTTTCCGTTTCCTGAAAAGCTTTTACCTGACCGAAAAATCGACTTTGCTTGTGTCAGATATTCTGAACTTTAACCTCGATTTTCAGCTACCACAACGTAAAATGGTTGAACTTGGCAGGATTATAAGCCGCATCGTGTCAATGGAAATGGTGATTAACCTGGGGCTCACAGGTTTCTCTCCTTTATTGATCTCTAACTGCATTACTATGATAAAACAAGAACTGAATCAACTGATGGGGTACTATTCATCTGAAAATATCACACTGGTTATGGCTGATTATAAGCAAGACAGTCACTGGCCCAATTTTGTGAAGAAATAAACGCATCATTGCGAAGTTTAAAAATCTGCTTCTGCCACGAATTTAGTGGAATTGGCCTTTAAAAGGCCAGAAGACCGAAGTCAGAAGACGGAAGAAAGTGCTAATTTGAAATATATTCCTACTAATGAGAAGCGATTTGAATAAAACTAATAGACCAGGAAGCTCTACTTTCATAGGATATAAGAATTTGTTGAGAGAACCTCTGACTTCCGTCTTCTGACTTCCGTCATTTTCAATTCACCCATTAAGTTGACAGTAGATCCAAAAATCTGTAATTTCAAATATTATATTACAAAGAATGACATAATTATTTGTTGTTGATTTTGAGATGATTGCAAATATCGATGTGCTATTGCAATATATGCTGGTTGAAATTTCATTCCCTTTATTAGTGCCATCTTTCTGGACTTGGTTTACCAGCTTTAGTGATTTCCGCAGACTCGTTTTTGGTCTTTTGTTTTAACACGACTAGTTACTACCTTTGCAATCTGATAAAAATAGAAAAATGGCTCTGAAATGTGGAATTATAGGTTTAGCCAATACCGGCAAAACCACACTGTTTAATTGTGTTGCTAATACAAAAATCCATAACCAGTCCGGTGCACAGAAATCGCATATGGGACAAATTGATGTACCCGATAGCAGACTTGAAGTACTTGATAATCTCATACATTCCATTCGCGTACAGAAGGCAACAGTTGATCTCGTTGATATTCCCGGACTTACAAAAGGTTCCGGTCAGGCCGAGAGCACTTCCAGTAAATTCCTGGCCGAAATACAGCAAACAGATGCTCTTATCCATGTGCTTCGTTGCTTCGACAGCGATACGGTTCCACATATCGAAGGTTCAGTAAACCCTGTCCGCGACAGAGAAATTGTCGACCTTGAGCTTTGCATCCGCGACCTGAGCATGGTAGAACGTAAAATTCAACGTACCGACAAATTATTGAAATTAGGCGACAAAGATGCTAAAAAAGTAATGGAGGTATTACATACGTATAAGACACATCTTGAAGACTTTAAGCCTGCACGAACAGCCCCGGTTTCGGAAGAGGAACATAAGTATATAGCTGATATGTACCTGATTACCGATAAACCTGTAATATACGTTTGTAATGTGGACGATGCTTCGGCGGCAACAGGCAATGCATACTCTGATAAACTGAAAGAAGCTGTAAAAGATGAAAATGCAGAAGTCCTCGTAATGGCTGCTGCGCTTGAAGCAGAAATTGCAGAACTTGAAAGCAAGGAAGACCGTGAAATTTTTCTTGCTGATGCAGGACTTAGCGAGCCAGGCGTTAACAAGGTAGTTCAGGCAGCATACAAACTCCTGAATTTGATGTCGTTTTTTACGGTTGGTGTAAAAGAAGTACGGGCCTGGACCATCCACAGAGGCATGACGGCTCCTCAGGCTGCCGGGGTAATACATAGTGATCTGGAGCGGGGATTCATACGTGCCGAAGTGATGAAATACAACGATTTTGTTACCTTGAAAACGGAACATGCCTGCAAAGAGCATGGTAAGCTTGCTATTGAAGGGAAAAACTACGTGGTTTGCGATGGTGATATCCTGAATATACGGTTTAACGTTTAATTTACTCTGATCTTTTTAACCCTTTCTTGATAACAAATCTGGAATGCATGTGGATATGCATTTCTATAATGTGAAAGTACGTTTGCTACTGATTTGATCTGAATGTTCGAAAACCTGAATCAACCTTATCCATTCAACAACAACTTTAAACATAACCTGCGCACAATCGCTTTTGTTTGCATGGGCTTTATGTTGATCATGCTATATTTTCAGCCTTTTGGGATAAATTTTCTGGCTTCGCCCAAAGATGGATATTTTGTTTTGATTACCGGTTTGGTAAGTGCGGCTACCTTCTTTTTTAACACTCTTTTTCTACCCGGATTATTCCCTAAACTATTCGAGTCAGCCAATTGGACTGTGAAAAAAGAACTGATCTGGAACGTGGGGATGTTTATTTTCCTGATACTGGGTTTTACAATTACGGCGCTTGTATTCCAGGTAATGAGCATGCAGTCGTTAACGGTTTTTCGTTCCGGAGCTATAGCCCTGCTTCCATTGATTCTGTTTAACCTGTTGAATTACAACAATTCTCTTAAAACCAAAGTGGTACAGGTTTTGGATTCGGGCCGGCACTGGCTTGCCGAGGAACGCAAAGTAGCTCACAACACTGCCAATGAAACTATCCGTATCGAATCAGAAAATGGTAAGGATGTATTTGAAGGGGAACTGCGAAATATTGTATTGATACAATCAGCGAGCAATTATATCGAGATTTTCTACAGGGAAGGTACCGTGGTTCGGAAACTGATGATCCGGCAGACGCTAAACAGTGTAGAAGTTCTTTTGGCAAAATTCCCCGATATTAAAAAATGCCACCGATGCTGCCTGGTTAATATAAATCAGGTTTCAAAACTCACAGGACTACCTCCTAATTATACTCTTGAAGCAAACGGACTTGATTTTCGCATTCCGGTTTCACGCCAAAATGTAGCTCAATTCAGGAAGATTCTTTCATCGAAACAAACTAAATGGGGTTTAAATTGAAGTTTTTTGTTTACTATCATTCGGCTTTTTTAACCATTGGAATTGAGTGTGAGTAGTTTTTGAAAGCATTTCGTCCCTAAGATGCCTTCAGTTAGTCCCTAAAGTATGCAATTCAGCCCTTTTTGCACATAGCAACCCATTTTTATGTGGTTTTCCTTTTACCGTAGTATTTTTGTAAAACAAAACCAAGAGCGGTCTTAGTTGCTTTTCGATAAAAGCAAAGTGCAAATTCCAATAGACTCGCTTTTTATACAAAAATATTTTCTCAGATGATGAAGATGAAAGAATTAAATATTGGAGGACTGGTTATACCTACACCCATCATTCAAGGAGGTATGGGTGTTGGAATCTCGCTGTCAGGATTAGCTTCGGCTGTTGCCAACGAAGGAGGAGTAGGCATAATTTCTGCTGCCGGTCTTGGTACCATATTCAGGGATCCATCCAAGGATTACTTCACAAACTGCATTTTTGGGCTTAAAGAGGAAATACGGAAAGCCAGGCAAAAAACTAATGGCATTATTGGCGTTAATATCATGGTTGCACTTACTCAGTATCCTGATTTGGTGCGGACATCTATTGAAGAAGGTGTTGATATTATAATTTCAGGGGCCGGGCTTCCGCTTGATCTGCCCAAATACCTTACGCCAGGGTGTAAAACACGTCTCATTCCAATTGTATCTTCCGGCAGGGCAGCAGCACTGATTTGTAGCAAATGGCTTGCAAATTATAATTATTTACCTGATGCTGTGGTAGTTGAAGGACCTAAAGCAGGAGGGCATCTTGGATTTAAATTAGATCAGATATTCGACGAAAATTATGCTTTGGAAAAATTAATTCCTGAAGTGGTTAAAGTTGTCAATGAAATTGCTCTTGCAAATGGAAAGAATATTCCGGTAATTGCCGCCGGAGGAATCTATACAGGCGCTGATATTCTGAAAATAATGGAATTGGGTGCATCGGGAGTCCAGATGGGTACGCGATTTGTGACAACCAACGAGTGCGATGCCTCTGATGCTTTTAAACAAGCTTATCTAGATGCAAAAAAAGAAGATGTTACTATTATTAAAAGTCCTGTTGGCATGCCTGGACGGGCAATAAAATCGGCGTTTCTGGTGGAAGTGGAAGCCGGTAAACGTCAGCCTAAATCATGTCCGGTAAATTGTGTCAGAACCTGCGATATCAGTACTGCACCTTATTGTATTATGGCTTCACTGGCTTCGGCACTTCGCGGTAATTTCAACAAAGGTTATGCTTTTGCCGGAAGTAATGTGTGGCGTACTAATAAAATTATACCTGTTAAAGAGTTAATGGATACCATTAAGCAGGAATATCTGGCGTATCAGGCTAAAGCTGAATTGATTACCTGTTAGTGACCTGTTAATCAGTCAGATTCGCAGGTTTCCGAAAAAAATAATACAGTATTTCTTAATTCTACATTAATCAACATGCTTAAATATAGGTATGCGGATTGGTGTTCTAATACATTAGCCAAAAGGCTTACGCTTACCTTTTTCCCTGTGGTCAGTTCAGGGAGTTAAATAGTTTTTGTATATACCATTAAAGAAAGGAGCCTTTTATTTTTAATATTTCTTCTTATTCTTACCAAATCAGTGCAGTTACGCTATTCTTCGGTAAAGTGAAACAAATCACTATGAAATAGAATGCGTACTTTAAAATGTAGTAAGCAATGACAAGTGGGGGCTTCTAATATTTAATAATCTTTTCAGTAAAAACCTGACCCTCAGTCTTTACACTGACCAAATAAATACCTTTGTTTAAATTGTTTAGTTCCGCATGATTGCTTTTGCAGAGAAACTGCAGAAAAACTTGTCCTAAATAATTGCTTACTGTAATTTCTTTCTCTGATAAGTCAGCAAAGCTGATAGTGAATTTTGACTGACTCGGATTTGGAAATATACTAAATGCTGGACTCTCGGCAACTTCACTATGGATACCTGTATTTCCCGAACCAATTAGATCAAACTGTCTTAAGAAACGCCAAATCTCTGTACTGGCGCTAAAATCCATGTTTGTAACACCTATTACAAAAGGGGCACCCGGCCAAGTGTGTCCTCCGCCTATGATTTTATATAGCTCAACTACACTGCCTGAATCGCCGTTGTTGTAAACATAATGTTCTGCAGTACAACCATCCGTTAAATTGATATCCGGCACCAATGTCATGGCAGGAGTTGCCAAACAATTATTATATTGTACCCAATGATCCACAACTGCGCTGACTGGCTCAAAAATGGCTGTTCCGTCGTAGGGTACAGTACCATCTGCGGTACCGTGTATTTCCATAACCGGCGTAGGATGCAGCGCACCACATGAATTCATATGCGAATAAATCATACTTCCTGCTACCGATGCAATTGCAGCAATCCTGCTACTCAGTCCGCAGGCAAGTTCGTAACTCATGAATCCTCCGTTACTCATTCCGGTTGAATAAATGCGATTCGGATCGATATTGAAATCAGAACTTAGGGTATCAATCAGGGCCGAAATAAAACCAATGTCGTCAACTGTTGATCCTCCGAATGTATTCCAGAAGCGCTTGTTTAGAGCATCAAGTGTGCCATTAGGATGAACTACAATGAAGCCGGCTGTGTCAGCTATCGGACGAAAATTGCCATAGATTTCCTGCTCAACATTATTCGATCCATACCCGTGTAAATTGAACAACAGAGGAACAGGCACCGATGCGTTGTACATAGCCGGGATATAGACCCGATAGGCACGCAATATACCATCATGTATGAAACTACCCGATAAAGTGGTTTGTGCTGATACTGTCACTGCTAAAACTGCACAGAAAATAAACGAGAGACTTGATTTCGCTTTCATAATTTCAGGTTTAATTTATTTGTTAAATTGATAATTTCATTCGGTGAAAATGTGCTTTCTATTAAAATATTAACAACCGATCTTTTGTATTGTTTGTTTGTTCAAAAATAATGAAATTATATTTTCTATTTACTAAAGCCTTATTTATAAGGATTATAAATTGAATCAATTTGCCATAGTGTTTGTCGAAACATCGAAATATGTGTATATATTTACAGTCCAGTGTATTATTAAAAACAACCGCTTTATGGAAAAAAAACAACCTTCATTTTACGAGGAAGCCAAGGGGGATGGGATATCCCGCAAGGATTTTCTTAAATTTTGCACTACCATGGCGGCCTTTTTGGGCTTAGAAGCCAGTGGTGTTGGCCAAATTGTTAAGGCACTTGAAACCAAGCCCCGGCTTCCGGTAATTTGGTTTCATTTCCAGGAATGTACCTGTTGCAGCGAATCTTTTATTCGTGCTTCGCACCCTATTGTTGCGAACATAGTGCTGGATAAAATTTCGCTCGACTATCAGGAAACACTGATGGCTGCTTCCGGATTTCAGGCTGAAGAAGCTTACAAAACCGTAATGGCAAAATTCCCCGGTGAGTATATCGTTATGGTGGAAGGTTCAATTCCGACCGAAAATGAGGCTTATTGCTGCATAGGAGGCCGAAGTGCCAAGCAGATACTGGAGGAAGCTGTGGCAAACTGCAAAGCTGTTGTTGCCTGGGGTAACTGTGCTTCTGCAGGATGTGTTCAGGCTGCAAGTCCTAATCCGACAGGAGCTAAACCTGTTCATAAAGTTATCAGCGGTAAACCTGTGATTAACGTTCAGGGTTGTCCCCCTATTGCTGACGTAATGGCTGGTGTAGTGGTTCATTTACTTACATTCGACCGTATTCCTCAACTTGATGAGTTAGGACGTCCAAAAGCCTTCTATTCCCGCCGGGTGCATGATACCTGCTACCGCCGTGCTAATTTTGATGCCGGTTTGTTTGTTGAGTCTTTCGATGATGAAGGTGCAAAAAAAGGATATTGTTTGTATAAAATGGGATGCAAAGGTCCTGTAACCTATAACTCGTGTGGCATTATTAAATGGAACGACGGCATAAGCTACCCGATCCAATCGGGTCATCCATGTATTGGATGTTCCGAAGCAGGATTCTGGGATAAAGGCCCCTTCTATCAGCACCTTCCTGATGTGAAAGGTTTTGGAATTGAAACAACGGCCGATAAAATTGGTCTTGGTCTTGGAATAGCCACAGCAGTGGGTATTGCCGGCCATGCCATTGTAACCAACATCCGCAAACATAAGGAGATTGTAAATGCCCCCGAAACCGCTTCAGTAACCGAAACTTCTAAAGAAAATTAGCCATGGCCGAAAGAATTGTAATAGATCCCATCACCCGAATTGAAGGACATTTACGGGTTGAAATTGAAGTGAATAATGGAGTTATCACGGATGCATTTAGTGCCGGCACTATGGTACGCGGCATCGAGACCATATTGAAAGGCCGCGATCCGCGCGATGCATGGGCTTTTGTCGGCAGGGTATGCGGTGTTTGTACATCTACTCACTCACTTACTTCGGTACGAACTGTTGAAAATGCCTTAGGTATTTCGGTTCCTCCCAATGCCGAACTCATTCGCAACCTGATGGCCAATGCCTTGTACATCCAGGATCACGTGGTGCATTTTTACATACTTCATGCACTCGACTGGGTAGACGTGGTTTCGGCCCTGAAAGCCGACCCGGCAGAAGCTTCGCAAATTGCACAAAGCATTTCTCCCTGGCCGAAAAGCTCGGTAGGCTATTTTACCGAAATACAGAAGCGCTTTAAGAATTTTGTCGAAAGTGGCCAGTTAGGCATTTTTGCAAATGGCTACTGGGGCCATTCGGCATACAAACTGCCCCCGGCTGTGAATCTTATCGCTGTTGCCCATTATCTTGAGGCATTGGAATGGCAAAAGGAAATTGTGAAAGTGCACACAATATTTGGTGGTAAAAACCCTCATCCGAATTATCTGGTGGGCGGCGTTCCATGTTCTATTAATATCGAGGAAGCTAATGCAGTAAATGCTGAACGGCTTGCCATGGTTGGTAAACTATTTGCAGATGCCAAAGCTTTTGTCGACCAGGTTTATATTCCCGATTTATTGGCAATAGCTTCTTTCTATAAAAGCGATTGGGGCGCTATCGGTGGCGGACTTACTAACTATATGTCGTTCGGCGATTTTCCAACCAATGGATACAACAATCCTGATAGTTTTAAAATGCCGCGAGGTGTTATTTTAAACCGCGACCTGAGTAAAATCCATGAAATAGATGCTGCTGATCCTGCTCAGATTCAGGAGTTTGTAAACAATTCGTGGTACGATTATGCAAAAGGTGATAAAGTGGGCTTACACCCCTGGGAAGGCGAAACCAAACTGAATTATACAGGGCCAAAACCGCCATACGATCACCTGGATGTAACCAAAAAATACAGCTGGGTTAAAACTCCGCGATGGAAAGGCTATCCGATGGAAGTCGGTCCCTTATCGAGAATGCTCGTAGGGTATGCCTCAGGTCGTGCCGATTACAAGGAAGTGATCGAGAGTACTCTGAAAGCCCTCGATGTGCCTGTTACAGCTTTGTTTTCAACACTTGGTCGTACTGCAGCCAGGGGACTCGAAACCAAACTTGTTTGCGACTGGGCATTGGGTTTCTTCCAGCAACTGCTCGACAACATTAAAAATGGTGATTCACGTACAATGAATAACGACAAATGG
>CAIXAQ010000509.1 GCA_903917425.1 uncultured Bacteroidales bacterium | reverse complement strand
CATTGTCCATTGTCCATTGTCCATTGTCTATTGCCCCCGCCAGTGCCCGATGGCTTCCGAGGCGCATATTTTGTCACTTTATTTGCCAGAAAAAGGAAATACACCTGCTTGTTTAACATAAAGTAGTCATCTGCCCAAAATCTCCCATTTCTATAAATGTATTTTCAAATCTTATAGATGGTTTTGCATTCAAAACTTATATGAATTGTGAACACAAAAATACTTATTTCAAAATTATTATATACATATATTATTGAATAATAGCAACTTGCATAATTCGATAAATATTATTTTCAAAAACACTTGCATTCGGTATAGTTAATAGTCTATCTTTGTGAGCGAATACTCACTTACCTTCTTTCGTAAATCATTAAAATCATCATAAAATGATAATCACCAAATACCGGCACCAGTTAGTAAAAGATACTCCCCACAAGATCGACGTAAGGGAAATGTATAACAAGGAAGCCGCTCAGGCAATGCTTATGGCTTTACAGCCCGGCGAAAGCCTGAAACCGCATAAAACTCCGGTTGATGTATTTTTCTTTATAGTTGAAGGAACTCCTACCATTCATATCGGCGACGAAAGCGAAGTGTGCGAAGCGGATACACTTGTCGAAAGCCCAGCCGATATTGTACATTACATCAGCAATAGTTCCGACAGTTTAGCAAGAATTTTGGTTGTAAAAGCACCAAGGCCAACAAGTCAGACTAAAGTCCTTTAGGCTACATTCGATTAAGAACTTAGCAGAAACACATTACAATATAAAAAACCAATCAAAATGGATATTACACCCCGCCAGTTAGAGATTATTGAAGCAGCCGGTAAAATACTTACAGCCTCCGGTGTAAGCGGTCTCACGATAAAAAACCTGGCAAAAGAAATGCAGTTTTCCGAAAGTGCCATCTACAGGCATTTTAAAAGTAAGGAAGACATTATCATCGCCATGCTTAATTACCTGGCTGACAACATTGACAAACGATTAGCAAATCTCGATAGTTCATTGACTCCTGAGGAAAAATTCAAAGCACTGTTTGCAGAACAATTCCGGTTTTTTAAACTGAACCCTCATTTTGTCGTTGCTGTATTTTCAGATGGGCTTATGGAGGAAAGCCAGGTTATCAACGAAGCACTGCTTAAACTCATGAATGTTAAAATCAAACACCTTATGCCTGTGATTATGGAAGGACAACAAAAAGGCATATTCACAAATGCAATTACAACAGACGAACTCATGCATATTATCATGGGAACATTCAAACTACAGATGTTCAAATGGCGGATCGCCAATTTTGAATTCGATATTAAAAGGAGCGGGGACAATATGGTGCAATCGATCCTTACACTAATAAAGAAAGCTTGAAAATCCTTCATGTTTTAAAAAACAATAAATAATACTCATAAAAAAATTTGCTTTAGTATGTTAGTAAATATTCACTTACTCCCATAGCTCATGAACTCAGAAAAAGAAGATATAATCGAAGCTGCCGGAAGGCTTATGCTTCAATCAGGGATAAATGAATTATCAATAGAAGAATTAGAATTGAAAATGGAAATATCTCATGCGGAACTTTCCAAGTACTTAAAAAGAGACAAGGATATTCCGATTATGTTGTTAATCAGTCTGGAAACTAAAATAATACAACTGATAAAGGATGTAGCCATAAGCAACCTCTCACCGGAGGATGAACTTCAAGCCCTCTTTAAAAACTTGAATAAATTATTCGATCAGAGTCCTTTTTACCTGGTACTGATCTTTGACAAACATTTGGCAGAAAGGGATTCTGAAATACCGGTTATAATGAAAAGGATAATAAAGAGAGCGGAAAATTTTCTGTTGCAAGTTATAAACAAAGGGAAACATGAAAATATTTTTCAGGCCGAAGTAAAAACCAGGTATCTGGTAAATAGAATCCTGGTGAGTTTTCGATTGCTCATGAACGAACAAAGGCTTGCGGAGTCTCTCGTCAGAGATATTGCACTATTGAAAAGTAAAAATAATGCGGATTAAAAAACAAATAACAATTAAAAAAATCAAACTCATGTTGAAGTACAGGCAAAAGCTAAGAAAAACAAGATTTTACAGGGTCCTTTTATCAGGCGTACTGTTGCTAATGGTTGTTTCTGCGCAAACACAAACGCTCTCATTAAACCAATGCATCGACACTGCATTGATCTACAACCGAAACATCAGGTTAGCTGAGCAGGATGGCTTTATAGCCAGCGAAAAAAACCGCGAAGCTAAAAGCACTTTGTTGCCAAAACTCACAGGGTTCGCCGACTATCGCTATTATACGGATCTGCCCTACCAGATCATGCCCCAGGAAGCTTTTGGCGGACCGGCAGGAACCTATAAGGAAATTCAGTTTGGAGTGCCTCAGAACCTGAGTACCAACCTGCAGCTCGCCATGCCGCTTTTTAATCCCACAGCATTGAGCGCGATTAAAAGCACCCGCATTGCCGGTGAACTGTCGGAAATACAAAAACGCAAAACAGATGAGGATGTGGTAATGGAAGTTTCCAATGCATACTACAATGCCCAGGTGCTGTTAAATCAGCTGGCTTTTATGGATAGCAATATCATTAATACCAATAAGCTGGTACAAACAACAACCTTGCTTTACCAGCAACAGTTAGCCAAAGGCACTGACGTTGACCGGCTGAAATTGCAACTGGAACAGTTAACCACGCAAAGAAGCACAAT
>CAIXAQ010000508.1 GCA_903917425.1 uncultured Bacteroidales bacterium | reverse complement strand
GTAGAGCTTAATTTATACCGCGATCCTGAACAGCGGAAAAAAATTGTCAAAGAGCATAATCGGTTTGAGCCCGTCAGAGACCTGGAAATTGAAGTACAGACAAAATCCGGAAAAATTAAGACAGGTTTATTCTCGGCCGATTTGATTTATATTGGACAGGAGCCATGCCTGTTAACTATAATGATTGACATCACCGAGCGCAAAAAAGCAGAACTGGCCTTGAAGGAAAGTGAATCGAGGTTTTCACTATTTATGGATTATCTGCCTGCCGTGGTATTTTTAAAAGATCAGGATGGCCGCACACTTTTTGTAAACAAATACATGCAGGATGCTTTCGGCGCCAGTGCCTGGGTCGGCAAAACCATGATGGAAGTTTTTCCAAACGAATTAGGCGAAAAACTGACTTCCGACGATCTGAATTCAATGGCGCTGGGCTATATTAAGATTGAAGAAGAATTGGTTCAACTGGATGGGAAACTGCATCATTACGAAACCCAAAAGTTCACCATCGACCGGCTTGGGCAGGAACCCTGGCTGGGGGGCATTTCGCTGGATATTACCCAACGCAAAAAAGCTGAAGTCGAGCTGCTCGAAAGCCGGGAACAATTAGATTTGGTGATCAAAGGTTCAAACGATGCTCCCTGGGATTGGGATTTGGTTAAAGACCAACTGTTTTATTCAATAAAATGGTGGCAACAACTTGGTTATACACCCGACGAAATCCCTTCGGACAGCAGCCTTTGGAGAAACCTGACCCACCCGGATGATGCTGAATATGTGACTAATGTTTTTGAAAAAGCATTGGAAAGCAAAAATGACAGCTATGAATGTGAATTCGGGCTATTGCACAAAAACGGGTACTATGTGCCCGTTCTCTCGCGCGGATTTATCACGCGCGACAATACAGGAAAGGCAATCCGCGTTACCGGCACCAATATGGATTTAACCGAGCGAAAAAAAGCTGAAACCGAAGTCCTGAATGCAAAAAACGAAGCGGAGAAAGCCAACCAGGCTAAAAGCGAATTCCTTTCGCGTATGAGCCACGAACTGCGCACACCTATGAATTCGATACTGGGCTTTGCCCAGTTATTAGAAATGGATGAACTGAGCCCCAAACAAAAAAAAGGAGTCAATCATATTCTAAACAGTGGAAAACATTTGCTTAAATTAATCGATGAGGTTCTCGATATTTCGCGCATCGAAGCAGGTAAACTCATACTTATGCCCGAACCTGTGCAGGTAGGAAGAATCATAACAGAGATGCTCGATTCCATCCAGCCGCTCATCGCTTCGAGGCAAATAAAAATGCAACTGATCAATACATCGGACGGCGAACAGTATATAATCGCCGATCGGCAGAGGCTCAAACAGGTTTTATTGAATTTGCTTGTCAATGCCGTGAAGTACAACCGGGAAGGAGGAACGATCAGCATTTCGAATTCAGTTATCCTGCAAAGCGAGGGAGATGATGCTTCGGTGCGGATTTCGATCAGCGATTCCGGAAATGGGATTTCGGAGGAAGACATACCTAAGATTTTTATGCCCTTCGAACGCATTGGTGCCGAAAAAACAAAAACTGAAGGCACAGGACTTGGCTTGGCCGTGGCCAAAAAGTTTATGGAAGCCATGGATGGAAATATTGGTGTGAAAAGTGAACCTGGCAAAGGGAGCACTTTCTGGATCGAACTTCCTTTGGCCGGAAACATAAAAAGCCGCAAGCAACTGAATGAAGAGAACATAAAACTAACTGGCGAGTTAGGTGCCGCAAATAAAGAAATAGGCTTTCAACACAAAGAAAAAACAAAACGTGCGGACGAACTGAAAGTCGCAAACTCTGAACTTTCCTTTCAAAATGAGGAAAAGAGTAAGCGTGCTGACGAACTGAAAGATGCAAGAAAAGAG
>CAIXAQ010000507.1 GCA_903917425.1 uncultured Bacteroidales bacterium | reverse complement strand
GTTATTTTTTTACTTTTAGTACGTAAAAATCTTGCTAACCTGCTAACCCGCATAGGGTTGAGTAAAAGCCTGGCCGGCATTATCGCGAAAATGGGACCAGTGATCGCCATCATCATTACAATTCTGGTTGTATCAATGTTGGAACTCGACAAACAAGGAGTGAAAATCGTTGGAACAGTCCCGGCCGGGCTTCCCAGCCTTGCTCTTCCCCCTTTTGATCTTACTCTCTGGAGTAAATTGCTAACCCCTGCCTTTCTGATAGCAATTATCGGATATGTTGCATCAGTCTCAGTTGCCCAAACGCTTGCCGCAAAAAAACGTCAGCATGTGGACCCTAACCAGGAACTGATTGCTCTGGGCGCTGCCAACCTCGGGGCTTCACTTTCAGGTGGTTTTCCAGTCGCAGGTGGATTTTCACGGTCCATTGTTAATTTTGAAGCCGGGGCCGAAACCCCTGCTGCCGGAGCTTTTACTGCAGTTGGTATTGCACTTGTAGCGCTTTTTCTGACGCCCCTGTTATTTTTCCTGCCCAGTGCCACACTCGGGGCGACCATCTTCGTCGCAGTTTTGTCGATGGTTAACTTTAAATCGATTATAAAAACGTATGCCTATTCGCCAACTGATGCCGTCGCCATGGCATTAACGATTATCCTTACATTAACTTTAGGTGTTATTGCAGGGCTTATGGCAGGCATCGGTATTTCACTCATGATGTACCTCTATCGAACATCAAGGCCTCACATAGCAGTCGTGGGCCAGGTGCCGGGAACACAAATCTTCCGGAATGCTGATCGACAGGAGGTTGTAACCACACCCGGTATCGTATCCATGCGAATTGACGAAAGTATTTATTTTCCCAATGCCCGTCTGCTGGAAGCACGGGTAAACGAAATGGTAGCTTCAAATCCGGATGTTAAACATTTTATACTCAACTGTTCAGCAGTAAATGCCATCGATGCTTCCGGGCTCGAAAGCCTTAAATCTATCAACCAGCGATTGAAAGAAGGAGGCATCGTATTCCACCTTTCCGAAATTAAGGGTCCGATTATGGATAACCTAAAAAAGACACAATTCTACCAGGATATGAAGGATAACATCCATTTTACGCATTACGATGCAGTTTACAACATTGATTCTAAGCTTGCAAAGCAGACATTCGAAAAAGCGAAAAAATAGTCAAACCTTTTCTAATGGTAAATCAGGCTACGAAAAAAAACTGGAAACAGAAACTCCTGAAGGAGTTTACCGAATACTGGGTGAATGTAGTGTACATGTCTCTTGTATTCAGTGCCATTATTTTCTACCGCAGGCTGGTGCTGGCCCATTATGAAATTTACCTCGATGATTACTTTAGTGGTGTCATAAAGGCATTGGTGATAGCCAAAGTGGTTATGATCGGTGCCTTTATGCGTATCAGCCGGAAATACGAACACAAACCCTTAATTTTTCCTTTGCTTTACAAATCGGTATTGTTCACGTTGTGGGTAATGCTATTTGATATTGTAGAAGTATTTATCCGGATTTTTATTCATAATCCGGTCTTCATGGATGCAATCAATGAACTAAAAAGTCACTTGAATAACCTTTGGCTTGGAGGAACACTTTTAATTTTTTTCTCATTTATTCCTTTTTTTGCATTCAAGGAACTGGTGCGTGTGCTGGGAGAAAAAAAAATTCGCGAACTTTTTTTACATGGCCATCGAGAAAAACAGGAATAAATCTGATCAGCGAATGCATTACTTTGCGTGGGATAAAATTAATCAAAGACCCAATTCCAACGCATTAAACAGTAGCATCTTTCTTTCACTATTCGCAAACCCATGATTCTTTTTTTTACAGAATCAGTTGATAAATTTTGGGTTTTTAACTAAATTTAGGGCCTGCTGTTTAATCAAAACCAATAAAAGCTCAGGTAATGAAAATTATGCAAATAATTGAAATCTGCGGCATGTTCCTTATCCCGCTCTTAGCTGGGCTGGTACCTATATTTATCGGCCAGCGGTATGGCAAATACCGTAGTAAGAAAACAGAAGATGTGCAGCAAACCCCGGTTGGCACCGTGGTCGGCTCTAACTTTGGCCTCTTAGCCTTTATGCAGGCTTTCACATTCCAGATTGTTACCAACCGCTACGATACACGCAAGGATTTACTGGTGGATGAAGTATCAAACATACGGACAACTTATCTGCGGGCCGGATTAATACCACAACCCTACAATTCTGAATCCAGAAAATTGCTTATTGAATATGTCGATCTTCGTATAGATCTTTCCGGCGATCTTTCAAAAATTGGCTTGGTCAAGGCACGGTCTGAGCAGATACTGGATACCTTATGGAAATACAGTGAAAAACTGGGAGAGATAGACCGGAGTTCCGAAAATTTCGCGCTTTTCATTTCATCAGTAAACGACCTGGTGGATAATTTTAACCAACGCATAACCATGGCACTTGAATTCCGTATTCCTGTAGTTATACTTTGGATATTATTTATCATCACCTTCTTTCCGATGTTTGCTCTTGGATATCAATTCGGGATTTCAGGAAAAGGAAGCTTCAGGATCAACCTTATACTTGGCGTTATTTTTGCCGTGGTTATGTTCCTGATTTTAGCTCTCGACAGGCCTGAAACCGGGCTGGCCCAGGTGAATCAAAAACCTATGTTTACTTTACATCTTCAGTTAAACGCTATGCAGACCCATGGCAGTAAATAGCATAAAACCTAGTGTCATGTCAACGTTCATATGACGGATAAAGTCTTTTTAGTTTGATACGAGCCTTATCTGTGTTGAACTGCCAATTTATTT
>CAIXAQ010000506.1 GCA_903917425.1 uncultured Bacteroidales bacterium | reverse complement strand
CACCATACTGCTTCTATTCGAATGTTTTACCGTGTTTTTTCATATTCTGGAATATGTTAACAAAAACGTCGATTCCATCTACGACATTAAATCAGTGTATTCTCATAAAAATATTCTTTCTGCAGCCTTATTTATAAAAATTCCTGCGGTTATCTGGCTCATGGTTTTTGGTGAAGGATGGAAGAAAAAACTTGGGTACTTTGCCTCCTTTTTAGCTGCAGTTGCAGTACTATTCATGAGTTCCAGGGCATTTTATCTGGGGTTGGCGTTATTGATTGTTGCGCTGACCGCCTTTTTTATTTCCCGCCATTTTCTCATCAAAAAAAATCTGTCTTTTAAAAAAGCACTCATGTTTGCAGGCATATTTATTCTTGCCTTGACAATATTTTCGATGATTCAAAAATTTTTCTATCCTGTAAATCAGGATACAAAAAATAGGACAAATACGGGTGTTTTAGATCGTTTTGCAACATTTAAAACAGAAGCTGAAGCGCCCGCAGGACGCGTTGCCAACTGGAAACGATCCTTCAGATTAATTAAAGAACATCCTTTGACAGGTGTTGGTACCGGCAACTGGAAAATACAGGTGTTGAAATACGAAGCTCCCGCTTCCAGCACATACATTATCAGCTATAAAAACCACAACGATTTTATTGAAGTTACGGCCGAAACCGGTCTGCCCGGGGGCTTGGTTTATCTTTCCGTTTTCATCCTCATCCTGTTCAATTTCATCCGAAAAGCCTTAGACCGGGGGGCTGATGAGGAAACATTGAAATACCTTTTCCTTCCGGCATTTGGTATCCTGGCCTATAGCATGGATGCGGCCTTTAATTTCCCTAACGACCGTCCCGAGATACAGGCACTCTTTGCCATATATGTTGCCATGGGAATTGCATTTTCGGGTCCAGGTTTTGTAAAGATTAAAAAATCCGCCCCCAAACCTTCCGGATTGCAGGTGAATTCCCGGAACCTCCTCCCCTATTTACTAAAAGGAACTGCATTTATTTTGATTGGCTCTTCTGCGATAATCTTATATATGAACGCGGTATCTCTTCATTTTCAGCGCTATGTGTTTGAAGACGAAAAGGGGAATAAATATTCGCATTCATCATCATTTTATACTGAAGGATTCCCTTCTATTCCCAATGTAAGTTGTACAGGAGCCCCGATTACAACCTATATTGCTCGTTACCTGATAAATGAAAACCGGAGTGATGAAGCTGTGAGTATGCTCACCCATGATAACCCGAGCCCCTATGATGCCCGCCGCGAATATTCCCTGAGTATGGCGTATAATAAAATGAAGAATAACGATAGCGCAATATATTGGGGGCAAAGGGTTCTCGCACTGAAGCCCCTTCATGCCAACATGGTTCTGATCGTAAGTACAAGATTGTTTGATGCCGGCAGACGGCAGGAAGCCGTTCAGACATTAGATCATTATCTGGCTCTGGTAAAAACAAATCAGGATGTCTGGCTTCGTGCCATTGATCAGAATATGATCGTGGGAAATAGCAAAAAAGCTCTAACAATTGCAGATACCGCTACCAAATATTTACCCGATAATAAAAAACTTGCCGAAATTCGCGCATCCATCTACAATTCTGAATTTATACAACCGTACAAACCTCTGTACGATCAGGCTGAACAGGCATTTAATGATAAACAATATTCCAAAGCGCTCACACTTCTGAATGATTTTATCAATAAAAAACCTGGTTATATTGATGCTTACTCCAAACGTGCTATATGTCTCAATTATTTACATGAATATTCCAAAAGCATGCTTGATGTTGAAAAAGCTTTAAAAAACCCGGGTGCTAATAAACTATATTTACTGAATCTGAGAGGTGCAAATTATCTTGGCTTAGGCAATACAGAAAAAGCCTGCGCTGATTTTAAAGAAGCAATGGATAAAGGCTTTACTGAGGCAGCAAATAATTATCAGAGATTTTGCATGAAGAAATAAAAAACAGGATGTTATTCAGCTCTGTATTCGTCACAATAAATGGGGAGTATCACACAATTCCCTGATTTTACTGCATGTCAGCGGCATTCATTGCCATATTTATCCTATTTCCAAACCGGCAAAAGCCATTCAATGTCGGCAAGTCAGTTTTGCTGATTAATGTGTATTATCCATTTGTCATGTTTCTAATGATTACGGATAGGCTTGTTTGAACTAAGTGAAGCTTTCGAAATAAATTCCCCATTTGTAATAGCAATAGAAATTCCGGCCAGAGCGAAAAATAATGATCATAGTTAAGTCTTTATAGGGGGTGTCAGATCAAAGGGCATTAGTCCGCAGGACTTTAATAACGATAAAGAAAAAT
>CAIXAQ010000505.1 GCA_903917425.1 uncultured Bacteroidales bacterium | reverse complement strand
GCTGCTTGCATGCAGCTAAAAGCAGTAAAGTCAGAAATGCATAAAAAGGCAATTTTAAAAAGGCTGAATTCATGATGGAACAGATTGCATGCGGTATAAACCACAGGTTGGTTTGAAAAGCGAAAATAGTAAAAAACCCGGCTTGCTGACCGGATTAATCCTTTTATCCTTCGAAATAGTCGGGAACTCTGTTTTCGTTTGGCACTCCAGGATTTTCGGGCATTTTTTAAAACTAACAGGTTCATCCCCGGTGGGCCATAGAGATAATATTTAATATCTCCGGGTTTTGCATGTTAACCCAGGTTATTATCAGTCGCGATCTGTGAATAAACCTGGCACGTCCTTGCCGTTCGTTTTTTTTAGTTCAGACAGTAGGTTGAGAAATTTAAAGCAGTTTACCATCATAGTAGTACTGTAATTGTTCCTTAAGTGCAGGAACGCAAAATTTTAATCAACTGAATGTCAGCATTTTAAAAAATTAAAACCGGATTTTTCATTTTGCTGATAATCAGGCACTTGAAAGTTATTGATTTGCTTTTGTATCAAAAAAAGTTTGACTCAATATGAAAGCTTCGAACGAAACAAAACCCGGAACTAAAAACGGAAATTATCTGGAATGTTACTTTATTTGGCAATCCAGGTAAAAGAGCTAAAATAATCTGGCATCATTCGTGTTAATATATGGGCCTGTGTACCTTCATAAAATTTACTTTTGCGAAATGAAATCTCCGATTCCCGAAAACAGAATGAAAAACCGGCATATAACTTCTTTTCTGATTCTATTTCTGCTGGTCTTTATAACTCAAAACACATCAGCTGAAGTACTTACATCCGATCCCGATACCAGCGATTTTTATTCGAACGACTATTTGCGAAATGATAATTATGTATACCAGGATTATATCAAGGCTGTTGATCTTTCGCGTGTAGGATTTGAACTTGGCGATCCCATTATTACCCTGTTTTCGGCCGATCGTTTCAGGGTAGGTTTCGATGATTTGCGGGGAAACTTCAGGCAGTATTATTATAGGGTTCAGCATTGCAATGCCAACTGGGAGAAATCCGAAATCTGGACAAACGAATACCTTGAAGGAGCCGAAGAAGGTCAGGTCGAAAAATATGAATTCTCGTTTAATACCCGCACCTCCTATACCCATTATGAATTTCAATTTCCGAATGATTTCTATACGTTCAAGAAATCAGGAAATTACGTTCTTCGCGTGTATTACCGCACCGAAAAAGGCGATGAAATCAATGCTTTTACCCGCCGTTTCATGGTGGTCGACCCCAAAGTTTCGATCAGTGCAACCATTGGCAGGGCAGGCACTTCCGAAGATTATGAAACAAAGCAGGAAGTTGATTTTACCATCAATACTGCCGGTTTTCATATCGACTCGCCCTACCAGGATATTAAAGTAGTTATTTTGCAGAACGGGCGTTGGGACAATGCCTTAACCAACCTTAAGCCTTACATGGTTTATAACGAAAAACTTGATTATTCCTTCGCTAACGGGACTAACCTGTTTGACGGGATCAACGAATTCAGGAGATTTGATCTGAAAAGCCTGAAATTCCTTTCGGAAAAAGTGCGCGAAATATCGTTCGATGATACCATGTTTTATGCAAAGCTTTGGGAAAGTGAAAAGCGCACCTTTAAAGAATATACCATCGAAGACGATATTAACGGGAAATTTCTATTAAAAACGGACGATGAACCTTCTGTGTCAAATTACGGCGAATTTGTGCGGGTAAAATTCTTTCTTCCGTATGATGCTCCTATCGTTGAAGGAAATCTATACGTAGCCGGTGGTTTTAATTGCTGGCAATATTTGCCCGAAAACAAGATGGATTATAACTATCGCCGCAAAGGCTATGAAGCAAACATCCTTTTCAAACAAGGGTATTACAACTATTTATATGTTATGCTCCCGAATAATTCGAATAGAGGCGATGCAACCTGGGTTGAAGGAAACCATTCCGAAACGCGCAACAGCTATACAATACTGGTGTATTACCGCTCCCGCGGCGAAATATATGATGAATTAATTGCTACCGGAAGTTTTGATAACGGGAAATAATGTGATAATGCGATAATGTGCTAATTTGATAATTTGATAATGTCGTTAAGTTAGGAGGTGGGATTTAAAGGCTGGAACCAGAAACTTGGAACCAGAAACTTGAAACCAGAAACTTGAAACCAGAAGCTTAGAACCAAAACTTGAAACCAGAAACTTGCGATTTTAAATCTCACCTCTCAAACCGCAAAAAGGTTCCCAAAGGAAGTTTCTTTCCAAATTTATCTACCAGGTACAACTCGCCAAAATCATTATTATCGCCTCTGTTGAAGTAACTGTTTATCAAATTATTGCCAACCAAAGCGGAGAACCCGATCGAATACATGTTTAATATCAGAAAACTATCCTTGGGAAGTAAAAGTTTGCTGCACAGTTGGATCATCTCATTCAGGTTATCGTCGAGTATCCATTTTTCACCATCGGCACCGCGGCCATACGCAGGCGGATCGAGGATAATGCCGGAGTAGGTATTACCCCGCCGGACTTCGCGCTGCACAAATTTCAGTGCATCTTCCACCACCCAGCGAATATCCGTGAGCTGGCTGTTTTCCATATTTTCGCGTGCCCAGCTTATAACCGGTTTAACGGAATCGACATGAACCACTTCGGCGCCGGCGGCTCTTGCTGCTAATGAAGCAGCACCTGTGTATGCAAAAAGATTAAGTACTTTAGGATGATTATCTAAGGCAGCGCTAACTTTATCGTAAATATAATCCCAATTGGGAGCCTGCTCAGGAAAAACGCCGATATGCCGGAACGAAGTTAATCCCAGGCGAACATTAAAATTCATCTGTTTGTAAGTATAATTAATGCGCCATTGTTCGGGCATTCCCTTTTTTAAAATCCAACGACCTTTCTCCTGGTCGTTTTTTTCCAGTTTAAAGGCTGCAGACGACATTTCATCCCATTCCGATTCACTCATCGAACGATTCCAGATTGCCTGTGGTTCAGGCCGTATGATGACATATTTACCGAAGCGTTCAAGTTTTTCGAAACTTCCCGAATCAATCAATTCGTAATCCGGGAAATGAGAAGGCGTTAGTAGTTGCATGGTTCAGAT
>CAIXAQ010000504.1 GCA_903917425.1 uncultured Bacteroidales bacterium | reverse complement strand
TAAGTAACTCCTCCAACGTTGGTAACGCTGTATGTATGGGTTGATCCGGAACAAGGGCTTGAGCTTCCTGTAATTACACTTGGTTGATTCGGCACTTTACAACCTTCGATGCTGAAATCATCTATGCGGTATGCACCGCTGGTACCGTCCGTATCAAATGTCCATCGGAAACTTAGGTTCGCGGCACCAACCGCTCCAGCAGGTAAAGATATCCTGGCGCCTGCACCTCCGTTTACCCATGCCCACGTTGAATTTGTGGCGACATCCGATATGGCTAATGTATTCCAGTTGCTTCCGTCAGCTGACCATTCGAAGGTAAGAACTTTATTTAGTGTCTTTCTGGCAGCCCAAAGCACAGTAATATTTGTATATCCGATTGTAGAGATGTTATTTGAGAAAAGAAGGGTACGTGCATTGATGAATGATCCTGCCGCTGCATTACTCCCTCCAGAATAAGTTGGTGTTGTTGACGGATTCGTTGTACTGATAGTCCATGGATTTGTGTTAATTGATGACCAGCCGGTGGGGAACGTAGTTCCAGTGCCAAAATTCTGGGTATAAAGCGAGGTTACTTGTCCTACGCATCTCTCTGCATAAATAAAAGCGGAAAAGATTAGCATAAATCGCAAAAGACAATGAATACGATTTGCTTGAATGATGTAATGAGAGAAATGGATGGATTGAAAAAACCCAGATAGCAGAAAATGGGTAATGCATTTTAATGAATATGAAATAATTTGAAGCTTTCTCACTCTTCTTGCATAGCATACAATCTCCAAAGCGCCGCAAGCATCTTCCATAAACAATGGATTCCATTGATTAGCAGGGCTTTTATAAGGATTTGTATTCACTGGCGTTTATTTAGTAAGCAACAAAAGCAATAAATGAGTCAGCTTAGTTTCGGGCAAACCAAGGGCAGAAAATCCGTTTTTATTTAAAAACAATTTCTACACACAGCAAACCTGAACATTGGCCAGGTAAGCTTTCTAATTGAATAAGTTTGGCAGGAATAAGAGATTTGACCGACAGAAAGTGATCAAGCCTTGCTTTGTCATTTATCAGTTTATTGCTGACCTGAATAAAATCAACAAAAGTATTTTGTAAAATTAGTGTCATAAGCAGGCATACAAGTGGTAGTTAAGTGGGTGATAAATGAAAATGATAAAGGAAAAGCGGGAATCATTAAAAGAGACTGTAAAATTTATTTACATTGCGATTAATGATTGATAATATGATTCGCAGGCAGCAGTTCCTATTTTGTATTTGCAGAACTATATTTCCGCTTTTATACTAATAATATCCGTGCTCTACTATTAATGGGAAAAACTAAAAAAAGTAATAAATAAAACGAAAATAAATATCATAAATAATGTAAATAATATTTACTCCAAGTAAAATACTCTATTTTCGATTCAGAAAACTATAATCAAAGCATACCTGTTACTGAAGAGCAGCCTTCCCGGGATACAGGCAAGTTCCTGAATTTTTGAAGAATTATGCAATAGTGTGATCGTAATTAATCTATGATCATTGAGAAAACGGGAGTTATACTTTGAGTGGGATAAGATTGAGTCCACTCCGATAAGTCATTTTAGCTATTGGTCGCTAATAGTTGGCTTTGTAAAATGCTGATTTTTAACACTTTCCCCTTGGGGCAGGGGGTGAAAAGGGTTAAAAATCAGCATTTGGGACTTTTCGGAGTGGACTCAAGATTATTCATTAATCAAAGTCCCAAAACC
>CAIXAQ010000503.1 GCA_903917425.1 uncultured Bacteroidales bacterium | reverse complement strand
CCGGCGAAGCAGGTGAAAAAAGTTGGCCGGGGTGGTGCAATTGGCAACCTGAATGTTGTTTTCGGCACATTGCTGCAGGAAGCGCTCCATGCGTGCACTCGAATGCTCCGGTCCCTGGCCTTCGTATCCATGCGGAAGCAGCATCACGAGCGAATTCATCACGCGCCATTTTTCTTCGGCACTCACAATATATTGATCAATCACTATCTGGGCACCATTCATAAAATCGCCAAACTGCGCTTCCCAGATAGTAAGTGAAAATGGTGAAGCCAGCGAATATCCATATTCGAACCCCAAAACTCCATATTCCGAAAGGGGAGAGTTGTATATTTGAAAAGGAGCCTGTTTATCACTGATATGCTGCAAGGGTGTGTATTTCTCTTCCGAATCCTCCATGGTGAGTACCGCATGACGGTGCGAAAAAGTGCCGCGTTCCGAATCCTGCCCGCTTACACGCACAGGGATTCCTTCTTCGAGCAGAGATGCATACGCCAGCAGTTCACCCATGGCCCAATCTACGGTTCCGTTCTCAGTAAACATAGTTCTGCGTTCGTCCATCAGGCGGACAAGCTTCTTAAAAAATGGTTTTCCGTGAGGAACGGCCGTTATTTTTTGCGTGAGTTCGAGCAGTAAATCGAAAGGAACATTTGTATTAACAGGTTTTAAAAAGTCGGCTTCGGTAGCAGGATGCAGATCGTGCCACGAATCTTCGAGAAAGGTGATTACCCGTGCTTTTTCATCTTCTTTCGACTCAAGCATGTCCTGTTCCAGTTCAGCCAGGAATTCTTTTTCGATAGCTCCCGCTTCATTTGCTGTAATTGAGCCTTGTTCCAGCAATTTATTCACATAAATGGTACGAGGATCATCATGTTTTTCGATGATCTTGTATAAAATCGGCTGGGTAAAGCGTGGTTCGTCGCCTTCGTTATGCCCGTATTTGCGGTAGCCAAGCAAATCGATAAACACATCCCTGTGAAAACGTTGCCTGTATTCGACCGCGAGTTCAACAGTGTAAACCACGGCTTCCACATCATCCGCATTTACATGAAAAATAGGGCATTGCGTTGTTTTGGCAACATCGGTACAGTAAACCGAGCTTCGTGCATCCAGGTAATTGGTAGTAAATCCAATCTGGTTGTTTACCACAAGGTGGATGGTTCCGCCGGTGGAATAGCCCTTGAGTTCCGACATCTGAAGTGTTTCGTAAACCACTCCCTGCCCGGCAACTGAGGCATCACCGTGAATTATAATTGGGACAATATGCTGTGTATCGTATTGATACTCATTCTCTATTTTACTGCGTGTTATGCCTTCAACCACGGGGCCTACCGTTTCGAGGTGCGATGGATTGGGTGCCAGCGAAAGGTGAAGTTTCCGGCCATCGGCTGTCGTACGTTCCGACGAAAATCCGAGGTGGTATTTTACATCACCCAGCAGGTATTCATCTTCCAGGAGTTTGCCTTCAAATTCGTTGAAAATATCCTGGTATGCCTTTCCCAGCGTATTGGCCAATACATTGAGCCTTCCACGATGCGGCATCCCGATTATAAATTCACTTATACCGGTTTCGGCACCTTTGTTTACAATGGCATCAATGGCTGGAATAAGCGATTCGCAACCTTCGAGGGAGAAACGCTTTTGGCCGATATATTTTTTATGTAAAAACTTCTCGAAAAGCACCGCACGGCTCAGTTCCCTGAGGATGTGGAGTTTCTTTTCGCGGCTGAAAACAGGGGTGTTTTGGGTATGTTCCATCCGTGCCATCAGCCATTCGTGAATCTCCGGCCGGCGGATATAGGCATACTCAACGCCGACACTCTGGCAATAGGTTTTTTCGAGATGTTCTATAATCGTATTAAGCGAGGCATCGCCAATTCCAATTTCGCCGCCGGCTTTAAAAACCTGTTCGCGATCTTCCTCAATAAGGCCGAAATTGTCGATGTGAAGGGTTGGGGAGTAGGTGCGCCGGGTTCGTACAGGATTTGTTTTTGTAAATAAATGCCCCCGTTTGCGGTATTCGTTTATCAGGTCAATTACTTTAAACTCAGCAGGTTTCATGTCAGCCTGCGGCATTAGCTTTCCGCTGAATTCGAAACCCTGAAAAAATCTCCGCCACCCTGTTTCAACGCTTTCAGGATTCTGTTTGTATTGCCGGTAGATTTCCTCGATCGTCTCGCTGTCGGCATTACTCAGAAAGGATAACTCATCCATATATGTTTTTTATCAGGAACGTTTACAAATTAGATATGTTCGG
>CAIXAQ010000502.1 GCA_903917425.1 uncultured Bacteroidales bacterium | reverse complement strand
CTTCGGAAATAGCATAAATTTCTTGCTTTGTTAACCCGGTTGTACGGGCAACGTTTGCGACTTTGTCGTCAAATTCGGCAAACATTGAAACAGCTTTTTGGCCAGCGGCTACCAGGCCGACCAGAACGGCTGCACCCACAATAAGTTCCTGCAAAATGCCTTGCAGACGATTGCTAACCTGAACGATTCGCTCCCAGCCCGTGGCTGTTTCCTTTAACTGGTGGTTGTGGTTTGTGATGATGCCTTTTAGCAAACGGATCCGTTCCCCGGCAGCAACATATTCTTTTGACCCGATGGTCATATTTTTTTGCTTATTGACCAGCTTTTGCATTTCAGCGGTAACAGAACGGATTTCTGTTACTATTTCTTTGCCGTTGATATAGAGATTGATGCGGCGGGTGTAGTTCGTGGCCATTGTGTTGGGATTAATGGGCCGAAAGTACACTCACTCACGAAAGTGGGAAAGGACAAAGGGAAATGGGGGTTTGGGGCTAGGTATAAGCAGGCTAATTGAATATTCCCTTACCGATAAAGAACTGCTTAACCAGTTCAAAATCATTGAAAAACTACACGAACAGGATAAAAGCGTGGTAATAATATTTCTGGATGCCTTTATTATCAAACTGATGCAGTTAGCCCTTTAAAGCAGCAAAGCCCTGGCATTGCCGGGCTTTTGCCTTTATCGTCATCCTTTTATATCATCTATTTGACCGGCAAAGATTATAAACCCTGCCATTCATTGTCGGAAGCAGGA
Organism: uncultured Bacteroidales bacterium; assembly: GCA_903917425.1. Lineage (GTDB taxonomy): Bacteria > Bacteroidota > Bacteroidia > Bacteroidales > UBA4417 > UBA4417. The sequence goes on along the minus strand of CAIXAQ010000502.1, from coordinate 11,266 downwards.
TTTACAGGATTTTAGAATTTGCTGAATAAAGAAATCATTGTTTCAAAGAATTTACAGCAAAGCTAATCTTTTTATTTGTACCGGCACGGATTGCAAATCCGCGCCAGCGGGGGGAGTAATTTTATCCCATGCAAAGTAAAAATTATTCAAGACATAAGGCACAAACCCTTATGCACCCGGTTTAAATACCAGCGAAAGCAGAATATACGCCAGGATAATCAACGGTATAGCTGTAAAAGTAAGTAACACGAATGAAACTACAGCGAACGCTGATTTTAATTCATCATGATAAAACTGAAAAAGCTAAGTGCAAGCGACCACTTTGATCAAACTAACTGACAAATGTATCATTATCTATCAGTAGCGAAGCGCCTCTTATACGCACTAAATATCCACTTACACTTAGCCTTTAATGATTAACACTTTTAATCCTATCTCAAAAGTACCATCTTTTTAGTATCACTTTTCTTTCCATCAAGTATAAGTGTATAAAAATATGTCCCTGGAGTAAGTTTAGTATTGACAAAGTCAATCACATAAGTTCCTTTTGATTTTGTTCCTTGCACAAGTTTTCTGATTTCTTTACCAGTCATATCAGTTATGTATATGGCCACATCAGCTTGTTTTTCAATCTTATACCATATTTTAGTATTTGAAGTGAAAGGATTTGGAGAATTCTGCAACATACTGCCAAATGCAAGTTTTGAAAGGTTGGTACGTAATTTATCACTAATCATTTCATCTGGCAGCAACGACAACAAGAAGTTGCGGTTGGCTTTATGAGCTGCCATGGTGACTGGCTTGTATTGAGGGTATTGTCCAATGTAAGTGGATTTTAATCCAGAATCTTGCATTTGAAGGTAAATATCGCCCAGATCAATGGCTGCAAACACACTGTCTGCCAAAGAAGATGGGTTGGTAAGGCAAGTTTCGTACCAATCAATTGCTTGTTGCCAGTTTTTGAGGGCTACATCACAGGAGTTAGCAAGCACAATTCCAAGTGATTGCAACATTGTATTGGCCACAACACTATCGTTGGTAAGATAGTAGTCTTTCAATCCGGCAAAATCCGAATCAAGGTTGGGTTCAATTGAGAACAGGTCTTTCATTGCCGCTTGTGCTTGCACGCTGTTAGGGTAATTGTGGATAAACCATAAAAAATCACTCTTTGCACTGTTGTGATCGCCATTGTTTACTTTGCTTAATGCAAGCTCATATTGCTCCTCCAAACCTGAGTATGAATAACCTGAATAGGGAGGACAAGCCATCATGGGATTAACCAGATAATACCCGTAAAGGCTGAACAAATCAGTTGTAGGGTTGAAATTATTTCCCCAGCAATTGTAAGTAACATCATGTGCAGTGCCGAATGGGGGTTGGTTAGGATCTTGACTATCAGGCGTGTTTCCGTAATTAATAATTTCCCTCCATTTGTCATAATATACTAAAGGATCGTTCACAGAAGCATTATCAGCATCGCGAATAACGTTATACTTAAATACTGCCGGAAAACCCAGATCGGTTATTTGCACTTCGTACGAATCGTTGTCACGTATCACCTGTGTTTGAGCCTCGCTTGGTGCTGAGAGGTTACCTGAAAGTTGTACAGTGCTGCTATTGTAAATCGCTAACCCTTTCCAGTTGTTATAAATGTGGTTGTTTTCGACAGAAGAATGGCTCTTGTATACTAACAGGCCGGCTTCACCTGTGCAATTGTGTATCGTATTATCGCTTATTTTTGAAGTAGCAAAATTGCTAGTGCCTGCTTTATAAACCACGATCCCATTGTAATAGCCTTGTATTTGGTTATGTTCTAAAATATATTTTTTATATCCTGCAACTTCGATGGCAGTATGAAGGTCGTCTGTTTGGATAAAAACATTGTTGTTAATAGTAACCATGTTTGTAGTACTATTATCAGAGTTTGACAGTTCAAGACCTGAATTGTTGAAATTGCAGTTATTGCTAACCGTAACATTCCCCCTATCAGCATATAAGTTTGGGCAGCCAGTGAAAATGCACTCATTTAGCGTAAGATCATCGGCATAGCTATACAAACTTGTATTGACAAACTTTGCTTTATTAAACGTGGTTTGTAGGGCATGATTGTTCAGGTAGATACCTCCAAAAGCTAATGCTGCCACATTATTAGCAAAAGTTACATTTTGTTCTATTTGGATATTCCCATCTACTTGAATAATGTTGTTGTAATCACCAAAAACTTTAACCCCATTTTCAATTACAAGAGTAGCACCAGCATCCACGACAAGTTTACCGGTTTTTAGCAAATAAAATCTTGAATTACTTGCTAATGTTAAGGTAGAATTATTGGTTACATGAACTTCATCACGTATATAATTGCCCTGCTCCAGAGTTTGATTAGATGCAATATCCTCCTTTATACCTATTGCTCTATCTGCATTCAGCTTTCCATATCCAACATGTTCTTCCCAGCTGCCATAGGGATATCCATCTGTGAAGATATAAAAATCATCTTTGTAAGCTGTAATACATATTGCTTCTGCAATATCAGCAGGCGTAAAATCAGGATGATACGATTTGATCAAACCAGCAGTAGCCCCTACCTGAGGAGCAGCCCATGAGGTTCCTTCACCTTGTGGCCCATACGTATTGTTAGTATTTGTAGTAACAATAGATGTACCAGGTGCAACAACTTTAAGGCCAGGGCCATAATTTGAACTTGCTGTTTTTACTATTGGGTCAAGAATATTTGTCCTTCTACTACTCCCACCAACGGCAAAAGTATTTGCTGCATAACCGGGGAAGTTAATGGTTGCATGAGCATTGTTACCTGATGAGCAATCAACAAAAACACCATTAAGGTATGCAAAGTTGATCGCATCTTCAACTGCCTGATCGTAACCTATTGAAAGGCTCATTGTGATTACATCCACACCCATTTCAACTGCATATAGAATAGCATCGTCTATGATAGCCGAATTTAGCCCATTATTTTCTGCTAGCTGACAAATTAACAAACTGCAACCTTTATCATTTGCTGTCCAACCACCCGCAGTACCGGCAACTCCCTGTTGATCGTTGGTCTCTGCACCAACAATTCCGGCTACTACGGTGCCATGAAAATAAGTGCCGTTAACGTTATTGTTGCCGGTTGCAAAATCCCATCCCGAAAGATCATCAATATACCCATTTTCATCGTCGTCAATTCCATTCATATCGCTTAAATCCCATACAACCCCATCATTATTAATATCTTCGCCCGGATTAACCCAGATGTTTCCTTTTAAATCTTCGTGCAGTATTTCGGTTCCACTATCAAGGATACCAATAATAACAGAAGGATTTCCATTTACTTTGTCCCATGCTTTATAAGCATCAATACCCCCAGTTATCAACTCATCCTGCAAAAACCATTGCCCGCCCCATGATATATCATTTGGTATGGAATTAAATTCGCCGATTGTATTAGGCTCAGCAACTTCAATCAATGGTTGTTGGATGAAATTCTCAACCATCTCAATGATATTGGCACTCACATTTACCCCAAGATCGTAATACCCTAAAGAATTTACACGTATAAAACTGCAATTGTTTTGTCGAATAATGGAATCCTTTACATCTTGACTTACACCTGTAATAAATTTTACAGTTATGGTTGACTGATCAACCTCGAATTGCTTACCATTGTAGTGTTGATACCATTTATTGTTGGTTTTTTCGTAATCTATGCCATTTATTGTTTTTACCTGTGCATGGCTAACACATGTAAATCCAAATGAGGCAATAAAAGCAAGTGCTATTCTGAAATTTTTCATGATTTTAAAGTTTAAGGGTGCTCCCTAAAATGTAAAAAATCAAAATAAATTTTTTCCAAATTATTTTTTCTTCTAAATCAGGAAACAACCAAATTAATACTATAGTTATTTATAGAAAATCACTTTTTGAGTATAAACATTCCTGTCTGAAATCAGACGCACAAGGTAATAGCCAGGTTTAACCTCCTTTCCGTTTTCGCTTTTACCATTCCATAGCAATTCATACTCTCCGGTTTTTTTATATTCATTCAATAATGTAATAATTCGTATTCCATGTACATTGTAAACAGTTATGTTTACCAATCCTTCATTTTTAGCGTAATAAGTAATTTTCACTTTATCCTTAAACGGATTAGGCGTTATAAGCAGTTGCTTATCCGCTTCACGAACCGGTTTATAAACCAGCCCTACAGTATAAGTGGTATCATATACCCACACCCCATCACCATATGTTGCAATATAATATTTATTCTCGTTTAATAACGGTATAATATCGGTGGTTCGGCTATTGTAAGCACCTGCAAGTTTTTGCCAGGTTGTACCGGCATTGTTACTGTAATGAATACCGTCGTTTGCTGTACAATAATACATAAAATTGGGATTGTTATTGCTAATAGTAAATTTTCGGATGTTATCAACAGGGAATAAATGGTTCAGATTTGTTTCTATTACCTGAAAAGTACTCCCCCAGTTGTATGATACCCATATGTCATTGGTTGTCATATAATTTGTACCATAAATGGTGTTTGAGTTCTGTGGATGTATCCCAATAATTTTTACCGGAAACGCATTTTCCTGCCAGGTAAGTCCTCCGTCAGTGCTTCTGTGCGTTCCAAAACAGATTGTATCGGGATGCGTTGGGTCCATAACTATTTTAGGGGATATTTCATGGTTGTGGCTCACAAATACAAGTGACCAGCTATTGCCAAAATCGGTCGATTTATAAAGAGGAAATGAATAATCACCCGCATCGGTGCATAAAAACAGTATATTGGTCAATACCGGATGTATGACCAAATCTGCAAAAAATCCAACTATAATATCACGAATACTTTGAAATGAAATACCGCCATCATAGCTCCTCATCAGGTCAAGTCCGGCATAATATAGAGTGTCGGGATGTTTAGGATCATATTTTGTAAAAACGATCGGATCTGTCACTTTCTTTTCCCAATTGTGTCCGCCATCGGTTGTCTTCCAGAGGCCTTGGCTGCCTCCGGCATACAACTCGTTGCTATTATTTGGATTTAAATCTATGTCAATCATATATGAATTCATTAGATTTACATTTTGTTCATCCACCGAAATACCCCCGTTTTCGGAATGAAATAGCCCATAGTAATTCCCAAAATAAATATTATTTACATTCGTATTTTCTGCCTGGCAGGTATTTGTCAGATTAATATTGAAGCCAATACGATAATAATCATTAAGCTTATCAACTTCACTCCATGTTAACCCATTATCTGAAGTTTTTAAAATGCTCAAATTGTCATCCGGTGGTTGATGCCATCTTTCGATATATAAATTAAACTCACTGTCGGCATACATACTCATTACCGTTATGTAAGGATTAGCAAATCCTTCAAATAGATGCCATGTATGCCCTCCGTCATTGGAATACCTCAACTCCCATTCTTGCCAACCTGTTAAAACAACCCCCCACATATTTTGGGAATTAGCCGGATTTATACAAATACCGTAAACAGGAAACTCAGTAGTTAGCACCTGCCAGTCAGTTCCGTTATTGTAACTTTCCATTATTCCCCATGCGAAACCGGCTTCACCGGCACTCGAAATACCAATAAGTATATGTGCATTATTTAGCGGATCTCTTTCTATACTTGATATGGAATATGATTTGCCGTGAGGAATACCTTCCACAAGTTGCCAGGTGCTACCTGCATTCCGGCTCCTGTATAATCCACCGTTTTTTAATCTACCGGGGCAACCGTCATACTTTCCTGTGCCCAATAAAATATCGCCGGGATCATCAGGATTAATGTGGATAAAATTTACTGCCAAAGTATCGGGTAAGGTAGCATTGGCTTTCTGCCAGCTATTTCCCCCATCACTACTCTCAAATAAACCTCTTCCAAGCGAGCCAATCCACAGCCGATTCTCATCCAGAGGATCTACGGCAATGGCATCAACCGGATAATAATCGCCATGCCACCAACCAGGTACTCCTGGTGTGTAGAAGAGCGTGTCCTCATAAGCAGGAAGGTTTTCGGCTGAGCAGTAATCCCATGTTTGTCCGGCATTATTTGTTCTATATAATCCAGTCGCATAAGTACCAAGGTATAAAACATTGGGATTAGATGGAGCTATGGCTAAAGATTTTATTCTTGCACAAAAAGGTCCATTACGATACCAGTGTGAGTTGCTTTGCGCACCTTGTTGCGAATAGGCAAGCAAGTTATAAATGATACCAGCTAATAGTAAAACGGAACTTTTCATAGCATTGTACATTATTTAATATAAAAACCAACTCGCAAGAATCATCAAATATAGTATATCTATCAATATATTAGTGAGCATTTTATTTATTTCTCAAAAAAAAACTGTTCGCTCTCGTCTTATTTTCAGATGAGTGCGGGTACGTTTACCGAAGCCTGCCCCGCTCCAGCGCGAACAATGTCATTAAGTTAAGGGCTAACTAATTAAATATCAATAAAATAGCTTGTTTATTTGAATTTAAAATTGTATATTTGTTTGATAATCAAATAGTTGGTATTATGCAAAAAAACGACTAAGTGTATTTTCTCTAAAATTGAGAGAATAATTTTCGACATCAAAACACAAGAAAATTACCGGGTATTGGTATCTGATTTTTCAAGAAGAAGGAAGCAGTCATTTCCAAGTACAGTTCTATTCTTAGTAAATTTGACAACAAAGAGTTTATCGATGGAAATAGAGAACTTTTTAAGTTTGTTTAAAAATCATTTTAATATAAAAGCCTTTACAAAAAGTGCTTTTGTACAATATCGCAAGAAAATCAAGCCTGAAGTATTTAGGCATTTGTCAGATGTAATTGTAAATGAGTTTTATACGGATAACGAATCAGGAATAAAACTTTGGAAAGGGTTTAGGTTGCTGGCCGTTGATGGTTCGCGACTGACATTGCCCAATACAGATGAACTTGAGGGTATATATGGGATAACCAGGAATCAAAACCAATCAGGAGTCGTTCAGTGCAGAGTTTCTGTACTTTATGATGTGATCAATAATTACGTTGTTGATGGCCTATTATCGCCATTATCCAAAGGTGAAGGGAAACTGGCGTTGGAACATCTATTGTATGCCAATAAAAATGACCTTGTTATTTACGACAGGGGATACCCTTCGTTTGAATTGATATACGAACACTTTAAACTTGGCATCAATTTTTTAATACGAGCCAAGGTAGACTTTTGCATAAAAACAAAAGAATTTGAAAAGAGTGGCAGTTCAACCCAAATAGTCGACATTTATCCAGGCCAGCATAGAAAAATTGTTGATAAGGAATATAACAGTAATAGTAAGGTAAAGGTGAGGTTGGTTCGTGTGGAATTGCCTGATGGAGAAGTTGAATTATTGATAACATCACTGATGGATATCAAAAAATACCCGACCGGGATCTTCAAAGAATTATACTTTAAAAGATGGGGTATTGAAACGTTCTACGACGAATTCAAGAATAAAATAAAAGTTGAAATTTTTTCAGGCTATTCGAATCAGAGCATCATGCAGGATTTTTATGCCGCATTGTTTGTAAGCAATGTTCAAACACTGGTAGTTAGTGAAATAGTTGATGAAATTGATGAGCAAATGCAGGGTAATATGTATAAATACAAAGTAAACACAAATTTATCCTATGGTTTTTTAAAGAACAGGATCGTAACCTTGTTCTTTTCAAATAATGACATGGATAAAACAATCGAAGAATTAAAATCATTGTTCAAAAAAAATCTTGTTCCCATTAGGCCTGACAGGACATTTGCAAGGGATACAGGCAAATTTAGAAAAAGGTTGAAACCTAAAGTAACTAAAAATCAGAGAGATGCAGTATGATGATTTCTTAACTTAATGACATTGACCGCGCGCCAGCGGGGGGTAATTTGTACCGGCACGGATTGGAAATCCGCGCTAGCGGTGAATGGATCGTCCTGATTGCTGGTATTTGAAGTTGTAATTCCATTTTTTAGGTTAATCAAGGCATCTCTTTTTTTGAATAAGTCGTCCAATTGTTTCTTAAGAATAGCAACTTGCGCAGGAGTAATACCAGGAATTTCCAAGGCTTTGGTGTGAACAATTATATCTTCAAAGACTTTTTCTAATTTGCCCGGGAGGTCATCCATGGCTCTCATTGTTGATTCGATTTTGTTTTGAAGTGCAACAACAACGGATTCAGCATCTTTCAAAGCTATTTCAGCATCTTTAATTTCGGCTTTTACATCGCCTTTTTCTGTATTAACGGCGGTATTATAATCGAAGCTAGGTTCAGTATCGCCACCAGGCATTGAATTGTATTTTGCTACAAGTTGGTCGTGGCTTTCTTGTGCTTTAGCAACATTTACAGAAGCTTTTGCGTATTCTTCTTTGTAAGATTCCAGAACATACTGCCTTCTCAGTTGGTTAATGTATTCTTTAACCGCACCGGCATTCTGGTAAATAACTTTGCCCTGAGCATCCAGCATGGCGGTATAACCGGGAATGATGGCTTTCAGGTCCTCAATGGCTTTTTTCTTTCCGGCCAGCGACACATTTTCAGAATTGACCAGGGAAACAAGCAGGCTTATTTTGGCAGATTGTTCCACCATTTTTTCGACGGATTGATTGATTGCGTTGTTGATGGCTTCCTGTTGTGCTGAAGCTTTGTTTGCATTTTGAACCCATTCCACGATTTTCATGGTGGCAAAAGTGATGCCTGCTGCCAAAGCACCCCAAAGGGAAGCGGCCATAGTTGCATTCAATGCTTTTGTTGCAGCCAGGGCCCGAAGCTGAGCGATGGTAGAAGTATTGGTAAGCATGATGCGAAGCCGTGTTGCAATGGCTTCGAGGTTGGAAAGTATGAGGCCTTTGGTAAATACTTTCTGGCGGAATGTTTCCCAAACGGCAAGGCTTTTAACAATTACTATATAAGCTGTGAGGGTGACAACAACATTGGTTATTGCTTTTGAATGTTTGAAAAAGAAGTCGATAGAAGCACTGATAGTTTTTACAAAATAGCTGAAACCGGAAGTACTGAGGGTAAGAACCGGGAGAAGTTTTTGACCCAGATCCACGGCAAGGTCAACAACTCTTTTTCTTGCTTTTTCGAGTTTCGCCTGGGCGGAATCGTTCAGCAGGTTGAAGGAAGTGTAGATGGCATTTCCTTTGTAGAAGGAATCGTTTGAAAGCAACTGCTGTTCGCGAAGCATTTTGGTATTGTTGCTCAGCACTCCAAGGACCTGAATTCCTCGTTTGCCTTCAATACCCATGTCGCCCATCAGAGCCACCATCCGTTCCATTCCGGCGTTGTTGCCGTTCAGTCCCTCAAGTACCTTGATGAAAGCGAAGTTGGTATCCTGTTTCAGAATTTTCTTAAAACCGTCCACGCTCATTCCGGCTATGTTGGCATATTCGGCGGTTTTCTTGAACATGCCGGTGACCATGGCACTGTAAACAGTTGAAGAAACCTCAGACGTTTGCCCAAGCTGGTCCAGGGTAGCAGCCAATCCCATAATATCCTGAATGGAAACATTCACGATGGGAGCGATACCTCCGACACGTTTCGAGAATTCAACAATAAACCCTTCGTTGGCAGTACTGGCATTTCCTAAAGTAGTGAGGGCAGAGCCGATTTTCAGCATACTGGTTTCAATGCCGAATTTCTCTTCAATTTTGAAAACTGAAACAAGTTTTCCGATTTGGTTTACCACTTCTTCGGTATCAGGGCCAAGAGCTCCTGCGAAAGCGACATTCAGTTTATCCGCGGCTTTGATGAAACCCAAAACATCCTCTTTAGCGATACCCAATTTGCCGGCAATAACGCCAAGGTTCATCAGATCGAGTTGAGCCGTGCGGGTATCCACTTTTTTCAGGGCTTCGGAAATGGCATAGATTTCCTGCTTTGTTAGTCCGGTGGTGCGGGCGACGTTTGCGACTTTGTCGTCAAATTCGGCAAACATGGAAACGGCTTTTTTGCTAGCGGCTACGATGCCAACTAAAACAGCTACGCCCACGATAAGTTCCTGTAAAATGCCTTGCAGCCGGTTGCTGACCTGCACTATTCTTTCCCAACCTGTGGCTGTTTCCTTTAACTGGTGGTTATGGTTTGCAATGATGCCTCGTAAAGTTCTGATCCGTTCCCCGGCAGCAACATATTCTTTTGAACCGATGGTCATATTCTTTTGCTTGTTGACCAGCTTTTGCATTTCAGCGGTAACGGAGCGGATTTCTGTTACTACTTCTTTACCATTGATATAAAGGTTTATCCGTCGGGTGTAGTTTGTGGCCATTGTCTTGGGATTAATGGACCGAAAGTACACTCACTCATGAAAGTGGGAAAGGACAAAGGGAAATGGGGGGTGGGGCTAAGTATAAGCAGGCTAATAATTGCCTAATAGAAAAAGAACTGTTAACCAGTTTAAAATCATTGAAAAACTACCCGAGCAAGATAAAAGCGTGATAAAGATATTTCCGGATGCCTTTATTTATTAAACTGATTCAGTTAGTTCTTTAAAGCAGAAAAGCCCTGGCATTGCCGGGCTTGTTTATATGTATGTATCCATAGTTGCAGACTAGGGATAGCCCATCTAACTTTAATTGTTTGGAAGACTATGGGCATCGAGGGGCTGAATTAACTGACAGCACCGAAATGACCTCTGACAGCTATTACCAGCATGCGTAAGGAGACGCGTACCAGCTTGGGTGATTAAGTTATTTCCGGAAGCCTTTATTGCTAAAGGCAGACTTAAATTTTAGCTCTTTAAAGCAGAAAGCCCTGGCATTGCCGGGCTTATGCCTATTGTCATCCATTAATATCATCTATTTATCCGGAAAAAGATTGCAAATACGGCTATTTATTGTCGGAGGCAGAATTTACAGAATTTAAAGATTTGCTGAATAAAGGAATCGTTGTTTCAAAGATCACTATAATACTCCCCAAAAATCAGACCACGTGTTAAGCAATAAAATGAACTACTTTTAACCGTGGATTATGAAAGCAACAAGAAGAAAATTTACATCCGGATTTAAAGCACAAGCAGCCATCGAGACACTCAAAGAGCGGGACACTCTGGCCGTATTATCAAAACGATTTGAAGTGCACCCTGCATTGCTCACCAAGTGGAAACAACAGGTTATAGAGCGGTCTTCGGAGATATTTGAGACTGAGCCACCAGAGGTAAATTTCGATGAAGAACGACAGAGGCTATATGCCAAGATAGGGCAACTCGAAATGGAACGCGACTGGCTAAAAAAAATTTCAAAAACGACCGGACGAT
>CAIXAQ010000501.1 GCA_903917425.1 uncultured Bacteroidales bacterium | reverse complement strand
AGGAGACCGTATTTATTTTTGCCCAGGGCTCGGCAGGTGTGTAATTCTGGCGGATTTCAACCTTAACATCCGTTGTTACGGAAGCCGGGACCTCGAAAAATTTTACCGAAGATAGTACACTGCCATCTGCCTGCCTGTTCCCGGTGACGAGGAGGTATTTGCCAGCTTCAATATCGGTTTTGACATTAAATTCACTAAGTTTGGTTCCATAATCGAAATCGACGGTACGGTAAACTCCCTTGTTAAAACGTGCAATTGTGAAGTTAATGGCATATTTTGGATCGGATTCAGGGTTCGGATTAATGAAATGTACACTGCCTTTCGCGATGATATTTTCGGTTAGCGTTTCAAAAGTTACATTCTGCCAGTCTTTGCCATTGTAGTATTGAGGCATGTTTGTTGCCGTGTTGATACGGGCTGCATGACCCAGGCTGCGACAAACAGCCACGAAAAAGATATCGCGCGATCGTTTGTCGGCCATTTTGAGCTCAAAAACACCTCGGGGTGACAGGGGCGCACGCGAGTGGAGGTTGGCAGTATCGTTAACTTTAATATTTGTCTTTATCCAATCAATCAGCACGTTAACATCTGTTTTAAACTGCATGACAAAATCATAGCCAAACTGTTTTTGCAGAAATCCGCGCCACGGCATCATCATTTCGTTGGCAATGCGGCCATTCATTACGTAACTGGCAAAAAACTCCTTATCCTGGCTCGAAAGCGGGTTGTTATAGTTAAATGAATTGCCAAGGTGATCCCTCAGAATTTCGGCTTTGGTGTCCCTTAAATCTTTCTCCGAAATGGCTTCGAGCAGATAAACAGCCCATTCTTTCTGAAAATTTGGTGTTTCGGATATAAAATCAGCTATTTCCTTCCAGTTACCATAACTCTTCATGAAAATCGGCTGGAGTTTTTCGGCACTCAACGACTGCCCGGCTGCAAATGTGGTAACCCACAATGAATCCCTGAAAGTTGTCATGTATAGAGTACGAACCGAATCTTCCTGGTGAAGCCTGACGGTGTTGTAATCCCGGTCTTTCGGATTTGCTTTTGCCGGTAGCGGGTTTTTCTCAACAGGCGGTATCAGGTCAAATTTTTCAGAAAGATTTTCAGGATGTGAATCAGTAATCACAACCGTAACGGAATCCATTTTATCGACTGAAATCTTGTTATAGCCCCATTTTTCGCCCTGGTAGGCCCAAATCAGCAGATCGCCGAGTCCCGAAATGATCGAACTCATTCCATTGCCGTCGGTTTTCCCTTTTGCAATAGGGTAGAATTCAGCATAATTATACAACTGGTATTCCACATTCGCATCTGCAACAGGCTTATTGTCAGTCGAAAGTATTTTAACTTTGATGTTTTTTGCCGTTGCATAGTTCTGTATCAGGTTGAGTTCGGCAAAACATTTTTCGTTGTCTATAACCGGTTCGTCCCCATAATAAGCCCCGAATGCGCGGGTGTGAACGAGCATTGCCCTGCGGGCGGGTTCGGCAAACCATCCCATATTCAGATCGGGATCAGGTTCGCAGGCACCCATAAAATACCATTTTCCGGCAATCCATACCTCCACCCAGGCGTGGTTGTCGTCGGTGTGTGCCCAGCGGGGAGTGTAGACCTGCCGGGCCGGAATCCCGATGGTACGCAATGCTGTAACAGTAAAAGTCGATTCTTCACCACAGCGGCCAAAGGATGTTTTTATGGTTGCGAGAGGCGAACTGGTGCGTTCATCGCTGCTGCGGTAAGTTACTTTTTCGTGGCACCAGTGGTTCACCTCCAGCGCAGCATCGTGCATATTCATTCCGGCAACGCGGTTTTTAAGTTCGTCGTACATCTCAATCCTGAAATCATCGAGGTTCTCGTTGTTGACACGTGTCGGCAGCACAAAATGAAGGAAAATGTCTTCGGGAATACCTGTACCCCAGGTCATTTCGCTGCGCGCTTTAAGTGCAGATCTGATTTGTAAAAGGAAATATTCACCCGTGTAATCGGCGAGGTCACTTAAAGGCATATAAGCATACAGGTATTCGAGTGCCTGTTTTTCGTCAGCAGGCAGGGGCTTTTTAAAAACTTCAAAAAGTTGTTCACTTCGCCCGGCAGCCATTAGTTGCTGTTTCTGCAGCATTTGCTGCATATCAGCCTGCGTTTTGGTATTTTTAATCAGTTGAGCCCGGGATGTAAAGCTCAAAATCAGAAGTACAATAAATAAGGACGAAACTTTAGATGATAAACGTGCTAAGGTGTAATTCATGAAAATGTTTTTAAAATATTTTTACAGGCGCAGTAAATTGTTCAAGTTCAAGGTTCAAAATTCAAAATTCAAAATTCAAGGTTCAAGGTTTAAAGTTGAAGGTTTCAAAGTTCAAGGTTCAAAGTTCAAAGTTCAAAGTTCAAGGTTCAAAATGTTCAAAGTTCAAGTCCCCAATTACCCCAATTACCCAATTACCGCATTACCGCATTAACGCATTAACTCATTTTCAAATTACCACATTTTCAAATTTTCAAATTACTTTAAAATAATCTCATCCGCAAAAATCCAGGCCGAACCACCATTTCCTTTATGACCAGGGGGGCAATTTCCGATATTGCTTGCAATTACTTTTACATAACGTGCTTTAACAAGTAAATTAGTTTTTGTAATAAAAGTCTTAAGTATTGTGCCGTCCTTGTCTTGGGGGATATTATTCCTGATTGTCACTGTCGATAGGTAATCTGTGCCGTTTTCGGAAACTAAAAACTCAATTTTCGAAGGCATAAATATCCATGAGTTAATATCCTGCAAGAACCCGGCGCCAAATGTGTTCAGAGATTTAACTTCCCGTAAATCAATTACAGCTTCGAGGTTAACTTTTTCAAAACCAAGCCATCCGCCCACCCTGAAATCAGAAGAACAACGCATGCCATCTATCAGGTTGTTTGCCCCGCCGCTCGAATACTGGTTGGCAGGAGGATAGGTAAGTGTAATATCTTTATCGTCAGCCATTTTCACAAAAACGGATTGAACCCATTTGCTCGATTTCCCGTTTTGCCTGGCACTATAACTGATGGTGCAGGTTTGATCAATAGTGAACGGTGCCTGGTATGTTTTTTCGGATACTTTTCCATCTGCGTTCGTCAGTTTGTACAGCAGGCTAGCTCCGGGAGAGCCTATGATTGTGATTTCTTTCGTATCCCTGAACGATTTGGATGCATCTTTAATGGCCGGCGCCGGTATAATAAGGCTATCGGAAATTGCGGTAAATGGTTCGTTTTTATTGCCAGTTCCCCATTTCATATTTGGTTTATCCGTCATGGTAAACTGAAGGTCCCCTCCTTTCATAATTTCATCATGCCTGAGGAAGGACTCATCGTATTTTTTACCGTTGAGAGTTGCCGAACTGATATAAAAATTATTGCCGGAAATATCTTTGGCGCTGATAATAAACTTCTTTCCATTTTCCAGGTTGATGGTCACTTTACTGAACCAGGGAGTACCAATCACATAATATCCGGTACCGGGTGTTACCTGGTAAAATCCCATGGCACTCATTACCGCCCATGCCGACATTTGGCCACAGTCCTCATTCCCTGAAAGTCCATCGGGATTGTCGTGGTACAAAGTGTTAAGTATCTGGTGTACAATCTTCTGTGTTTTCCAGGGCTCGCCTGCAAATGGGTAGAGGTATGCGATATGGTGGCTGGGTTCGTTGCCGTGTGCATACTGGCCGATCAGCCCTGTTATATCACTTTGGTCACGGCCTGAGGTTTTCGGCGAAGCACTAAAAAGTGCATCCAGTTTTTTTGCCAGGTTTTCCTTTCCTCCATGCAACTGTATCAGTCCGTTCATATCCTGAACGGTCGAAAAACTGTATTGCCACGAATTGGCTTCGGTATAATTGAAATTTACCTCGAAAGGATCGAATGGATTGAACCAGCCTCCGTTGCTTCGGGCACGCATAAACCCGGTGGAAGGGTCGAATATGTTTTTATAATTCTGTCCCCGTTTTATGAAATATGAATAATCGTCATTTTTACCCAGTGATTTCGCGAATTGAGCGATACACCAGTCGTCGTAAGCATATTCCAGCGTTTTCGAAACGCTTTCCGACTCATCGTCAGCCGAAATAAAACCATTGCGATCCAGTATATTTAAGCCGGCGTTGTCTTCACGTGTGGCACTTTTCCGCATGGCTGCGAATGCTTTTCCCGTATCAAAATCCTTTATCCCTTTCAGGTAAGCATCCACAATCACCGGCACGGAATGATACCCTATCATGCAGAAAGTTTCATTTCCGGCAAGTTCCCATACCGGCAGCAATCCTCCCTGTTCGTATTGAGTCAGGAAAGTCTTTATGTAATCGAGTGTACGTTTCTGATCGATAATGGTCATTAGCGGATGAAAAGCCCTGTATGTATCCCAGAGTGAAAAGACGGTATAGTTGGTAAAAGATGCGTCTTTATGAATTTTCAGGTCGCGGCCGCGGTAGCTGCCATCCACATCCATGTATGTATTCGGGTTGACCATGGTATGATACAGAGCAGTGTAGAAGATCGTTTTCTGTTGATCGGTTCCGCCTTCAACCTCAATTTTACTCAACTCCTTATTCCAGGTTGATTTTGCATCGGAACGAACTTTATTAAAATCCCAGTCGGGAATTTCAGTTTTCAGGTTGAGCCATGCACCGGTTTCGCTCACGGCCGAAATTCCTACTTTTACATAAATTTTCTCGCCGGCAGCAGTGTTGAAATGGAAAATGGCTTTGATATTCTTCTTGTTTTCAACAGATTGAATATTTGGAGCCGTAATGTTATCAACGGCTAATTCGAATCCAGAGAAAGGTTTTGAAAACTCAGCCGCGAAGTAAACATACTGGTCGGCAGCCCAGGACCTGGATCGGCGCAAGCCCTCAATTTTTGTATCGCTGATCACTTTTATCGACGATTCAAGTACTTCGTCGCGGTGAAAAAGATCGACTAAAATATTGGATTCGTTACCGGCAGGGAAAGTATAGCAATGCATTCCGATCCGGGTGGTTGCTGTGAGTTCGGCAGTTATACCATAATCGTCGAGAACAACTTTATAATACCCGGGAGCGGCACTTTCGCTGCTATGTTTAAAATGTGAACCATATCCTGGTTTCCCGTCAGAGCCGTTATTCCAGCGGGTTTCGCCTGTTGTAGGCATAAAGAGGATGTCGCAGAGATCGGGTACGCCGGTTCCGTTGAGGTGGGTATGCGAAAAGCCATAGATATAGCTGTCGTCGTAATGGTAGCCTCCGCATCCGTCCCAGCCTTCGAGCCTCGTATCAGGGCTTAACTGAACCATTCCAAAAGGTGTGGTTGCTCCGGGATAGGTGTGGCCGTGGCCGCCGGTTCCAATAAAAGTATTAACGTAATCGGCAGGCGTTTTCTGGGCAAAGGAAGCAAAAGAAAAAGCCCAGGCTGCTAGAACAATAAAAACTGTTTTATTCATACTGATAACGGGGAAAATGCCAGGTTCAAATACAAATTTCTTCTAAAAATTTGATGTAAAAATACATTGTATTTAAACTCCTTTACAGGAGGTCGGGAATTTAATTTTCTCCGATCCTATCCCGGTTTGGTTCATTAGTTAAAAATGGATATTTATTCCCGGTTGTATGCGTAGAACAGGCATTTGCAGATAATTGGTATAGCTGGTGTAACCACTGGTAAGAAAGACGAAAGAGGCCTCGGAGTATGTAAAATCGGCCTGAAGAAGAAAACTTACCCGTTTGTCGAGCTTGTATTCGAAGGAGGCACCGGTAAGGAAAGTAAACTTTGAGTCGAACGAACTTGTTTTCCAGAAGTAAGTTTTCCCAATCATATAAATATCACCGCCAAAAAACTGGTCTGGAGTCCGGGTTCTGAAATATCCACCCATCAGTTTAAAAGTTGAATAAAATTTCGGGCAGATTGATACCTTATAATATACGCCTCCCATGTAAGTGGTTAGTTTATAGGGTGCCGAAAGCAGATCCAGGCTCTTGTATTCGGGTGTATTTGCCAGGTAATCAGCAGCGTAACTTACTGCATCATAGCCAAAGGAGTTGGATGAGAAATCAACCCCGAACCCGATTTTAGGGGTAACAAACCAAGCTGCCTCGGCACCAAAGGATTTCCCTAAAAGGGCATATCCGCCGTTGTCAAAATCCTGCGATGCCATTTCCCCCATGGGAAAGGCGAGGCCGAACCTGACACCTGCGAACGAATTTCCCTTTTGTGCCGAAACGAAAATAGAACTTAAGCCACTAATTATGAATATGATAATGAATTTTGCGGTATCTGCCATCTAGAGGTTTTGTTTGCCGCCAAAAGTAATAAATTGTTCGGATTCACCTTGTTAGATTTACGATTAATGATTTCGGATTTACGATTTACGATTTACGATTTCGGATTGTGGATTTACGAATAGCGATTTACGAATAGCGAATAGCGATTAACGATTTACGATTTACGAATAACGAATAACCATTTCCACTAAAAAACCCAATTACACAATCGAAAGCTGAATTTGTTCGAAATTATTATCAAAATTTATGATTATTTTCAATTTGGTATTATTTGTTTTATATCTTTACATCTATATATCTAAATTCATAACCCTCTTATTATGCCACAACACATAAAACGCCTTATCGGTGCCTTTGCTGTAGTAATAATACTGTTCCTGGTACTACAGTCGTTTCTCAGGCCAACTTCCTTTGGTAAATTAGGTCATTACCGGGCCGATGCAATCCAGGAGAACAAGATGAAGGCATTGCATTTTGCCGGATCCGACAAATGTACCAAGTGCCACGAAGAAATGAAAACAGACAAAGAAGTTGGGTTTCATGCGCAACTTCAATGCGAAGCCTGTCATGGACCGGGTTTAAAACATGCCATGTATGCCGATAAATTTAAGGATGGCGAATTGCCGGATTCACTACTGCTTCATAAACCGGGCTCCCGGAAAGAATGTGCTGTTTGCCATCAGTTGAATGCTGCGCGGGTTAAAATAGTTTTCGATACTATAAATAATTCAATGATCAAACAAATAGATCCTATGAAGCATAACCTGGTGGATAAAAGAAATTTTGCGAAATTAGTATGTATCGAATGCCATAATCCTCATCAGCCATGAACATAAACAAGCCTAATCTTTCAAGGAGAGATTTCTTCAAAGCCGGATCCATCATTGTTGGCGGAATAACTGTTGCAACAGCATTAACTCCGTTCGACGGATTATTGTTTGCCACCGAACCACCCAAGGGGAAAGGGAAATGGTACGGAATTGGTATTGATATTAATAAATGTATTGGTTGTGGTAATTGTGCCAAAGCATGTAAACTGGAGAACAATGTACCCAAAGACCCCTTTTATTTCCGTTCGTGGGTTGAGCAGTATACCATAAAAAATGACGGAAGCGTATTGGTAGAATCGCCAAACGGAGGAATCGACGGGTTTAAACAATCAGTGCCCGACGAAGAAATATTCAAATCCTTCTTTGTTCCCAAGATGTGCAATCATTGCGCCAAGTCGCCATGTGTGCAGGTTTGCCCGGTAGGGGCCACATTCGAAACCCCCGAAGGCATTGTTTTAGTTGACGAAAATTATTGCATCGGTTGCCGGTACTGCGTTCAGGCTTGCCCGTACGGATGCCGGTTTATTAACCCGGAAAAAGGAACTGCCGAAAAATGTACCCTTTGCATACACAGGCTCGATAAAGGCATGCAACCGGCGTGCTTCGAAATGTGCCCGACCGAGGCCCGGATTTTTGGAGATTTA
The DNA here is from genome assembly GCA_903917425.1 of uncultured Bacteroidales bacterium. Taxonomy (GTDB): domain Bacteria; phylum Bacteroidota; class Bacteroidia; order Bacteroidales; family UBA4417; genus UBA4417. Next base: position 3,724 of record CAIXAQ010000501.1, on the reverse strand, counting down.
AACGACCCAGGGAGTAAAATCAATTATTTCCTTAAAAACCACACATGCATGGTTATTAAACCAAATTTGAATACTGGTTCAAAATTATTCTATAATGCTTTAAGCCCGGAGGTTAGATAATATGACACAACACATTCAACATCTGTACGAAGTTCTTTCAAAAGTGGATGGATATGTATATCCAAATGAAATTGAACTTAACTGGAGCATACTCATTGTGCTGTATCCTTATATCACCGGACTGGTCGCAGGGGCATTTATCCTTGCCTCGCTCGAACGCATCTTTAAATTGCATGTGCTCCGCCCAACCTATGGAATTGCCTTGCTGACGGCCTTATCGTTCATGCTGGTTGCTACCATGCCCCTTGTAAGCCACCTGGGAAAACCACAAAGAGCATACGAAATAATGGTTACGCCGCATTTAAGCTCAGCCATGGCAATCTTTGGTTTTGTTTATTTGTGGTACCTGATGGTCGTTTTGTTACTTGAAATCTGGTTCGACTATCGCCGCGATATGATCATCTGGGCCGGTGAAACAACCGGACTTAAACGATTCCTTTACAGGGCCTTTTCGTTATGGTCAACAGATATTTCGCCAAAAGCCGTGGCTCTTGATAATAAACTTGGGTATATAGTTACCATTATTGGTGTGCCATCCGCATTTTTACTGCATGGATATGTAGGATTTATATTTGGTTCAATAAAGGCAAATCCCTGGTGGTCAACTGTTTTGATGCCCGTGATTTTCCTGTTTTCCGCCATTGTTTCGGGGATTGCCCTGGTGATGCTGGTTTATATTGTGATTACCAGCATACGTAAACTAAAAATAGATATGCCCTGCGTGGATACGATTGCATCGTATTTGTTCTACATATTACTTATTGATTTTGTTCTGGAAGGCCTGGATCAGATTCATCGTATATACATAGCGGAAGAATCGTTCGACGTATTGCATAACCTGGTTTTCGGCAGGCTCTTTTTTACGCTTTTTATTATGCAGGGCTTAATAGGAACGGTTATTCCCTTGTTGACATTGGGGACTTTGCAGTTTTACAAACCTAAGATTCAGATACGGAAAGCAATTTATACCGTTATTGCCGCACTTATTCTTATAGGGATATTCTTCATGCGTTGGAATGTTGTGATTGGCGGGCAATTGTTCTCAAAGAGTTTCTATGGATACACCAGCTTCAAAATCGGTCTTATTGGTACAGAAGGTTACCTGATGGCTGCTTTCTGGTTAATAGTTCCGTTTATAATACTGTCGTTCTTGCTCTGGTTATTCCCTCCGTGGAAAAAGAAAGAGGATGATCATGAAATCCAGGTCGGGTAATTCCAATCTGAACAAATCCTAATCTTAACACTTAAGTCGAATATACTGCAAATCAGATTCTCTGGTTACCGGGATTATTCCTTAAAAGTGACTTTTTAACTTCCTGATCGTACAAACACTTGGTGTTTTTCACAATTCTAAAGATTGAAGGAGACTGTTATGAATTCAAATGATCTTAAAAACGGTGATTTAAATGAAATTCTGAGCCGTTTAAATTCCATCGAGGAGCGGATTTCCCTTTTAGAATCAGCCAATTTGGAATCAGCCAGAGTACAAAGTATTCAAAATCAATTGGCTGATGAAGATTCTGCCGAAGAGGATGAATCCGGGTTTTCTGATTTAAACATTTCTATCAGCATGCCTTTCGAGTCGAAGTTTGGTGAATACGGTTTAGCCTGGCTCGGAAATATTGTGTTGTTTTTTGCCATAGTCTTTTTGTGGCAGTATTTTAACGATGCAGGTAAACCGGTCATTTCAATGGCCGTCGGTATTGTAAGTGTAGCCGGGGTTTTTGTTTTGTCACATTATTTCCGGAAAAGCTTTTCGTATATGTCGTTCATCTTTAACCTTTTCGGGTTTATTATTCTGTATTATATCATTTTGCGATTACACTATTATAATGCAAAGCCATTACTGGCTAATCAGGTATTAGCCACCATCTTACTGCTGATGGTGGTTGGAATTCAGTTATTTATTGCATTTAAAAAACAATCCCAGGCTCTGGCGGCACAAGCTTTCGTTTTGGCAATGGTAACCGCTTTTGTAAGTGATCACACGCATCCTTTCTTCCTGATTGCAATCGCTACAACAGGCCTGGTTCTGTATGCTTTCTGGAAATACAATTGGTGGAAAGTTTCGACCTTTATTTTATGCATTACGTATTTTACCTGCCTGATCTGGTTGTTGAAAAACCCCTTATCCCTGGTAACTTCACCCGGTGATTTAACGTACCATTATTCATTTGTCTATTTCTCAATCATAACCGGTATGTATTCCCTGGTTGCATTCCGGAAACCGGATGAAGCATATCCTCAAAACCTGGTACTTTCAACTTTGCTTCTTGCCGGTATCGCTTATTCGGCGTTGCTTCTTTCGGTGGTTTTTACGCATTTTGCGACATCCTTTGTACCCTTTTTCCTGGCAATTTCCGTCTATTGTGTGGCGTACTCTGTCGTACTTAAAATATATTCGCCCTGGAAATATTCACCGGCACTCTACGCATTATTCGGATTTGTTGCAATCAGTATTTCCGTTTATGGTATTTATCATTTTCCCGATGCTTTTCTGTTACTGATCTGCCAGAGCTTCCTGGTGCTGGCATTGGCACTTTGGTACCGTTCATATATAATTACACTGATGAATACATTTTTGCTGGTTACCCTGGCAATCCTGTATTATACACTGTCCGGAACGCTTCAGTCTGTGAATTTCTCCATACCTCTTATAGCCTTTTTATCAGCTCGTATCATCAATTGGCAAAAGGAGCGATTGAATATAACAACCGACTTTCTCAGGAATATTTACCTGTTTACCTTGTTCCTTTCGCTCTTGTACGCCACCTATCATGGATTGCCCGGGCAATATATAACCGTATCCTGGCTTTTGATTGCAGGAGTTTATTTTGGGCTGAGTATTTTTGTGAAAAGCATCAAGTACCGCTGGATGGCTATGGGCAATCTGATCGTTGCCGCATTCTATTTATTTATAGTCGATTTGGCCAATATCGAACTTATATTCAGAATCCTGATCTTCCTTGCTTTTGCGATTACATCAATTGTAATATCAACTTATTATGTAAAAAAAATAAAGGAAAAAGGAACTGAATCCGAAGGGTAAATTGCTGAAAATCATTTCGCGATATAAGATTCCGATTTAAAAGAAAAGCCGCCTATATATAAGGCGACTTTTACTTTTAATTTCATCAGCATGAAAGGTAAAATTGTCAGAGTTTTATTCCAGACTATAGTATCATTTCTTATTCATAAAGCACTCTATGGCATTCGGAACAAAACGCTGTTTTCCATTTTCCCCTGATTTCAGTTGGATGTACGAATTCCATTGATGTGCCTAAAGCTACGGTCTGAACTTTTCCTGTCGGACCCTGAGCCAGGATGCTGTGGCAAAGATCGCAGTTTCTTGAAATGGTCTCTCCGGTGGCAGTTTTATGCCTGTCGGAATGGCACCGGAAGCAACCATCCGATTCCAGGTGACCGATATGATCGAGGTACCTACTGGCTTCAACCTTCATGAAAGGAAAAACATTTTTGTCGTACTCGCCCTGAATAGCAACTATAGCTTTGCTAATACGTTGTAATTCATTATCATATGCGCCTGATAGCTCATCTTTATAATAAGTGTTTATAACATTCTTTATTTCCATATGGGCACTGT
>CAIXAQ010000500.1 GCA_903917425.1 uncultured Bacteroidales bacterium | reverse complement strand
TGACAACAGTCGAAAAATCAACTTCATACACTCAGGGCACTTATTACGGTGGATACTATGGATACCGCGGATATGGCTATGGCGGATATTATGGAGGTGGCTATTCACCTGGATACTATTCAGAAGACAAGACCTTTTTGGTTGAAACCAATTTTTATTCCGTCAAAGAGAGTAAATTACTCTGGTCAGGCACAACTTCTACACTTAATCCCACCAGTTTAAACGAAACTTTGGATCAGATTATTTATTCAATCCAATATGAACTGCAGAAGAAAGGATTGATAAAAAAATAATTTTTAATTACTACAAGTCAATTTGAACAAAAGCAGAAAGTATTGCCAGGAAATAAGTGATTTTTAGAGTAATTCAATCAATTCGAATAAATCTGACTTTGATAAACTAAAAAACAAACACCTATGAAAAAAATCTTATGGATTACCAGCCTTGTTCTATGCAGTGTAGCTATACGTGCCCAGCCCGGGACAATCAGTCTGAATTTGGATGCGGGTTATACTTTTCACGACAAAGTGCATTTCGATGCAGCTTATACCGATGTTCAGGGAGCATTCCGTTATGGCGGCGGCCTGGAATACTTTGCCGATTTCAATAAATCAATTGTAGTGAAATACCACCGCATGGACACCTATTTCCCTTTATATAGTAATGCCGGTGAGCGATTAAATACAGATAATGATTATAAAGGATCAGTGAATTACATACTGGTTGGTGGTAATACCTATTTTGGTGACGGATTGGATGCAAAAGTAAACCCTTACGGCGGCCTCGGATTAGGTGTGGGTATACTTGGAGTTAATGACAATACTGCAACCAAATTCGCATGGGATGCAAGGCTGGGCGTTAAAATAAAAACATCCTCGGTGGTTTCACTAAAATTGGAAGCTTACATGCAATCCATCATTTCAACTTTCGGCAGCGATGTTTGGATTGGATACGGCGGGTACGCGTACGCAGTTCCTGATTATGCAACACTTTGGCAATTTGGATTTTCCGGCATCATTTGTTTTGATTTCAAAAGATAGTTTATCTGATCACAGGAATAAAAAAATAAATCAGGGTTTGACTTGAGTCAAACCCTGATTATTGCAGGAATTTACTATCTTTTTCTAGCTAATTGTCATATATTACAGTCGAAAATGATCAAAACCCATCATCATATGAAAACAATCAAATCTACGCTCAAGTGTAATTCGATATTTTTTTTTCTTTTCTTTTTTCTTTGTTCAAATTTCACATTCTCGCAGGTAACGCAACCCCCTGATTCACTGAAAACAGTGACGGCTGATACCTCAAAAACAAGCCAGGCAGAACAACCTAAGACTGATGATAGCAAGGATAAAAAAGATAAAAAGGGCAAAAAGAACGAGATAATCTTTTATACAGGTGTCAATTTCACTCAGTTGGGCTCATCAGCCGGGTATAAATCGGAAGCACAACCCGGATACCAACTTGGCGGATATTACAAGCAGGGACGATTGCTTTATTGGCAGGCCGGTGCCAGGTTTGGAAGTTCTAAATTCGGGTATAAACAGCATGATAGTACTGAGTTCAGTGGCATTTCAATCAGCGATGCTGAATTCCCTTTAACAGCGGGTATAAATTTTACTTCCTTTATGAACCGGGTACTCAGTGTGCGGCTTTTTGTCAGCGCAGTACCTTCTTTTACTTTAAAAGTGAGTGATAATCCTTATGGAATTACAAAGGATAAAGTGAATTCATTTGTTTTGTACGGGCAGGGCGGACTTGGAGTGAATGTAGCGTTCATGATTCTGGAAGTAGGCTACAATTATGGTTTTAACGAATTGATTATTGGCAACACGGATTCGAAACCAGGACAAGTATTTATTAACCTGGGATTCAGGTTCTGATTCTGAAGATTTGACATTCTTCTCAAGGTCAATCATTACTACTTTCGGGGCATTCCGGTATTTTTTAATCTTTTCGCACCGGTAACTCGCATACTGAACTTTTCCCATTTTCAATTATAATATCACATCCTTACCGGATAAGCATCGATCTACTTTATTTTGGCAATTATTTCCAAACACAACGATAATTGCCTTATCTGTTTTCAGTAGTCCAAATATCCGACATCCCGGCAGTTGGCTGATACTCTTTTTATCTCTAATTTTACTGCTTAAATCATAATCCTATGAAAAAGTGTTCAATACTGATCCTTATCTTTATTTTGAGTTTATCTGCTTTCAGCCAGCAAGAGGTTTCCACAAGCCTGGGAAACCTGAAAAAAATGAAAAAGACTGCCGATGGCCTTCTCATCGAAACGGATTTTGGCAAAGCCCAGGTTATAGTATATAATTCGCAAATAGTTAGAATAAAGATAGTTAAAGGCGAATTTGAACCTGATTTTTCCTATGCTGTTATCACCCAGCCCGAAAAAACAAATTTTAAAATTATTGAATCCAAGGGTCTTATTTCACTGGTTACTGATTCCGTAAAGCTTGATATTTCAACCAGCCCGGTTCGGTTTAAATTCCTTACAGCCGGCAACCGAATGCTGAACGAGGATGATGCCTCATTTGGAACCAATTGGGTTGGCGATGAAGTTACCACCTACAAGAAGTTTCAGGAGGGAGAAAAATTTATTGGTTTGGGCGAAAAGACCGGCAACCTCGACCGGCGCGGCGAAGCACATACCAACTGGAACACGGATAATCCTTCGTACCAGGTCGATGATGATGATCTGTATTCCACATTTCCATTTTATATCGGTATTCATCATGGTTTGAGTTATGGAATATTTTTCGACAATACTTACAAAAGCCTTTTCAATTTCGGCGCTTCAAACGACCGTTTTTCATCTTTCGGAGCCGATGGAGGCGAAATGAATTACTATTTTATTTGTGGCAATATCCGGCAAATCATTAATCAATACACTTTACTCACGGGGAGGATAAACATCCCCCCTATCTGGGCACTGGGATACCAGCAGTGCAGGTGGAGTTATTTCCCCGATAATCAAGTTGTTAACATTGCCCGCACCTTTCGTGAAAAGAAAATCCCTCTCGATGTTATGTACCTCGATATTCATTATATGGATGCCTACAAAATATTCACCTGGCATCCTGAACGGTTTTCGAAACCAGCCGAAATGTTAGGCAAATTAAAAGAAATGAATATTCACACCACGGTTATTATCGATCCGGGAATAAAAGTGGAAAAAGGCTATAAAGCCTACGAAGAAGGTGTGAAACAAAATTATTTTATCAAATATCCTGACGGACAAGACTATACGGCACAAGTCTGGCCGGGATGGTGCCATTTCCCCGATTTCACTAAACCGCTTGTACGAAAATGGTGGGGCGATAATTTCGGACCTATGGTTAACAATGGAGTGGAAGGTTTCTGGACTGATATGAACGAAATCGCATCCTGGGGCGGCGGCTACACTCCTTCCCTGGTGAAACTCGATTGGGATGGCCGTTTTGCAAGCTATCGTCAGGCTAAAAATGTGTATGGTATGCAGATGTCGCGAAGCACGTACGAAGGCACACGCAGCCTGATGAACGGCAAACGACCGTTAACGCTTACACGTGCCTCCTATGCCGGAGCTCAGCGCTATACGGCCATCTGGACAGGCGATAATTTTGCCAGCGATGCTCACATGATGTTGGGCTGCCGGCTTGTAAATTCACTCGGAATTTCAGGAATGGCATTTGCCGGCGTCGATGTAGGGGGATTTATGGGAACTACTACTCCTAAATTATTTGCGCGCTGGCTTACAGTTGGATCGTTTACACCGTTTTTCAGGGTTCACAAAGCCAGCGACGAAAACTCATCCGAACCATGGACATACGGTGAAAGTGTCGAAAACATCTCGCGCAACTACATTTCGCTCCGGTATCGCCTTTTACCTTATTTGTATTCAGCATTCGCCGAAGCGCACAGAACAGGTATGCCGGTGAACCGCGCTATGATCATTGATAATACTTCGGACGAAAAATGCTGGTATTATGCTTACCAGCAGCAGTTTATGTTTGGGCCATCTATAATGGTTGCCCCGATTGAAAGCACAAAGGAAATCACGAAAGTGTACCTGCCAAAAGGACAATGGTTTGACTTTTTCAATGGTAAGCAATACCAGGGTGAACAGGAGATCATGATCGAATGCCCGTTGGATAAATTACCGGTTTTCGCAAAAGCTGGAAGTATAATCCCAATGCAGACTATCATTCAGAGCACCTCTGAAAAACCATCGGATACACTTTTTGTACATGTATATTTTGGAAATGAAGCCTCCGTTTACACGTATTATGAAGATGATGGTTCAACCTATTCCTACGAAAAAGGAAATTTCATCGAATCGAAAATGAGTTTCCAGCCGGATTCGAAAAATATTGTTCTTGAGCCACTTACATCGGATTCTTACAACAGTAAATTCAAAACCATCGCGGTAATTTTACATGGATTTGAAACCGTAGCAAACCAGTTGAAAGTAAATGGCAAATCCATTAATCCAAAAGCAACCACTATTGATCTGTATAATTCGATCAAACCCTCCGATCCGCTTTGGTTCGACAGCCGGAAGATGGAACAAAAAGTATTGGTGATTGATAATTTAAAAGCAGGCACCAAAACCGAAATTTCATGGTAACTTTATGATTCAGTTGATTTTAACCTGATAAATCTTTATTCATACTTTCAAAAAAAAATCTCCTGGTTATTTTACCGGGAGGTTTTTTAAAATAAACTGCCCACTATCTCTCAAAGTTCTTCAAACTGATGGTTTTCAACCTGTTCCGCATCCTGGAAAACAATCAGCGAATTGGCTGGATTATGCAGCCAGCCTGCTTTACGTAATTTATCGAATCGGATTGAACCGGTGATATATTTGCGGTTTTGACTGATGTAGGTTTCGTCGATGGAAATAAAATCCTGCAAATCGATTTCGCTCATATTTTCGCAGCTCACATACACCCGCAGCACATGATCGTTTGTTATACGATAATCAACACCAGTGCGCGATTTTTTATATTCATATTTATAACCGTAGCGCAAAGCCGCAATATCGCTCAACACAGCCGATGAAGTCGGATAACGCCCGGCACCTTTTCCGTAAATAAACTGCTCATCAGCCAGGCGGGTACCTATGATTACGCCATTAAATTCGAAGCGAACATTAAAAAGCTGGCTCATCGGCCCAACAAAAGTTGGCAGGACATAAGCCGCCACATCCGTGTGGTTTACACGTTGGGCGCGGGCTACAAGCTTTATACTATACCCCTTTTCTTTGGCATAAACGCTGTCGGCCGGATGGAGTTGAGTAATTCCCTTACACATGATATCGTTGGGAGCCGAAACAATACCATACGCATGGTTCAGTATAATGGTAAGTTTATTGGCGGCATCGGTTCCCTGCACATCGAGCGTGGGATCGCTTTCGGCAAAACCGAGTTGCTGGGCAAGTTTCAACGCTTCGGCATAGGGCATTCCATCCTCATTCATGCGGGTAAGAATATAATTGGTACTCCCGTTAATAATCCCTGTAACCGAATTGAGCATATCGTTATCATAATATTCTTCCAGGTTCCGGATCACAGGAATACTTCCGCAAACAGCTGCTTCATAAAGGAAAGACGTTTGGTTATCTTCCTGTAATTGAAGCAATTCAGCTAAATGTGCGGCGATCATTTTTTTATTTGCACTCACTACGGCCTTACCATTCATCAGAGAATTTGACACGATATGCCATGCAGCATCAGCATCATCAATCAGCTCAACTACTACATTTATTTCTTCATCATTTAATAACAATTCAGCATCTGTGGTAAACAATCCGGATGGCGCATTGCGCTCTTTATCAGGATGTTTTATACAAATCCGCTTAATTTCGGCTTGAAGGGTTGGTGTCTGTTTCAGCACCCGGTAGATCCCCTCCCCTACTACCCCGAAACCAAACAATCCTATGATCAGTTTTTTATCGTTTGTCATGGTAAGTTTTATTTTTAGAACTTTTGTATATCATTTCTTTTTTATAAACATGGATGAAAGTCAATTGTCGAATGTCGAATGTCGAATGTCGGAGGTCGGAAGACGGAAGATAATTGTGCTGACTGCGTTATCGCCCCTCGCCCCTCGCCATGTCATTATTTCACTCAATATTTCTTATTCACATCCTTTAACTCCGTGCTTTCTCAAAAGCCTGCCGAAGGTCGCTGATCAGATCATCAGCATCTTCGATACCAACCGAAAGTCGTATGAGTGAATCATTAATACCGGAGGCAAGTCGTTTTTCGCGGGGAACTGATTTATGCGTCATTTGCGAAGGATGGCAAAGCAAACTCTTCACCCCACCGAGACTTTCAGCTAATTTGAAATACTTTGTCGAGGTAACAAATGCAAGGGCATCTTCTTCTGTATCACTTTTCAGCGAGAATGAAATCATACCGCCGAATAATCCATTTTGCTGTGCTTTGGCAATTTCATGGTTTTTATGGGAAGGCAATCCCGGGTAATTTACATGATCAACATCCGGATGTGAGTCAAGGAATTTCGCAATTTTTACAGCATTTTCGCATTGGCGTTCAACACGCAGGGCCACCGTTTCGATACCGCGTATCACGAGCCAGCAATCTTGTGGTCCAAGAACTCCGCCGGAAGA
>CAIXAQ010000499.1 GCA_903917425.1 uncultured Bacteroidales bacterium | reverse complement strand
TGCCATCCGCGAGGAAGCTACTATTTATGATGCTTTCAAGCAATTGACAATCCGCTATCGCAGAGACATTCCCGAACTTTTTAAATACAACGCTTTTTGTGTAATCAGCGATGGCGTAAACAACAAGTCGGGTTCGTTTTTCGCACCATATGAGTTTTTCTACGCCTGGCGAAGGGTGGCAGGTTTGGCAAAAGATGTGGATGGGATTGACAGTATGTTTACATTAATTCAGGGAATGTTTCATAAAAACCGTTTACGGGATATTATCCGCAACTTTATTTACATTCCCGATAGCTCAAAGAAAAACGAAAAAATAGTTTGTCGGTATCCTCAATACTATGCAGCCCGCTGTTTGTATGAAAACATAAAACTGGCCCAGAAACCTGAAGGGGACGGTAAAGGTGGAACATACTTTGGTGCAACTGGTTGTGGCAAAAGCTTTACAATGCTTTACCTTACAAGGTTGTTAATGAAAAGCGAATATTTTGGAAGCCCAACCATTGTAATGATAACTGACCGTACCGATTTGGACGACCAACTTTCGGGGCAATTTACCAATGCTAAAAATTTCATTGGCGACAATACTGTGGTTAGTGTAGAAAGTCGTGCCGATTTAAGAAAACTGATTCAGGGCAGGGAAAGTGGTGGTGTATTCCTTACTACCATTCACAAGTTTACAGAAGATACCGAACTGCTTACAGCCCGAACAAACGTAATCTGCATTTCCGATGAAGCTCACAGAAGCCAGGTGAACCTGGACCAAAAAGTGAAAGTAAATGAGAAAGGCGTTACCAAAACATATGGCTTTGCAAAATATTTACACGATTCATTACCTAATGCCACTTTTGTCGGTTTCTCAGGAACTCCTATAGATGCAACGCTCGATGTTTTTGGTAAAGTTGTGGACGCATACACTATGACCGAATCTGTAAAAGATGAAATCACTGTGCGGATTGTGTACGAAGGCAGGGCCGCCAAAGTTGCATTGAAAAATGGTGAGTTGGAGAAAATTGAAAAATATTACCAGGAAGTGGCCGAAGCAGGGGCTAACGAATACCAAATTGAGCAAAGCAAGCAAGAGTCTGCAAATATGTATGCCATTCTTGGCGACCCCGACCGTTTGCGGGCTGTTGCCGAAGATTTTGTAAACCATTACAGCAAGCGTGTTTCCGAAGGTTCTACCGTTAAAGGCAAAGCAATGTTCGTAACTAGTAACCGCGAAATTGGTTACGAATTATATAAAAATATTATTGCTCTAAAACCCGAATGGAATGAAATTAGAGCGGCTGAAGAAGGCGTAGAATTGACTGACAAAGATAGAAGGGAGCTAAAGCCGATAGAACGCATAAAAATGATAATGACCAGGGGACAGGACGATGATAAGGAATTTTACGATTTATTAGGAACAAAAGATCATCGAAAAGAATTGGACCGTCAATTTAAAAATGAAAAATCGAATTTCAAAATCGCCATTGTGGTCGATATGTGGCTCACCGGATTTGATGTGCCGTTCCTGGATAGCATTTACATTGACAAGCCTATTCAGCAACACAACTTGATTCAAACCATTTCACGCGTAAACCGCAAGTTCGAAGGAAAAAATAAAGGCTTGGTTGTGGATTATATCGGAATAAAAAAACAAATGAACCTGGCATTAGCCAAGTACAACAAAGGCGACGAAGATAATTTTGAGGACATTGCCGAATCACTAATCATTGTTAGGAATCATTTAGACCTTTTGGCTAAACTGTTCCATAAGTTCGACGACACAAAATATTTCAAAGGCACAACTATCCAACAGTTAAACACATTGAACCTTGCTGCTGAATATGTGCAGCAAACCAAAGATTTTGAAACCCGGTTTATGGGTTTGGTAAAGAGGCTTAAAGCTGCGTATGATATTTGCGCCGGAAGTGAAAAGCTGACACAGCTTGAAAGGGATTACACGCATTTTTATTTGGCAGTTCGTTCCATAGTTTTCAAACTAACCAGGGGAAATGCCCCGGATACGGCTCAAATGAATGCAAGGGTCCGCGAAATGATAAAAGAAGCACTTCAAAGTGATGGTGTTGAAGAAATTTTCAAATTAGGTGATGAAGAAGAAACCGAACAAGACATTTTTGATGAAGATTATTTGGCGAAGATTGATAAAATAAAACTGCCGAACACAAAAATAAAACTGCTTCAACAGTTATTGGCTAAAGTTATTAGCGAAATAAGGAAAGTAAATAAAGTCAAAGGAATTGACTTTACCAAAAAGATGCAAGCCCTTGTTGAACGGTATAACCAGCGGGACGAAAACGATGTGCTGCGAAGTGAAGTATTTGAGGAAATGGCTGAGCAACTTACCAACTTGATTTGGGAAGTACATAAAGAGTTTTCGGCTGGCGATGAATTAGGCATTGACTTTGAAGAAAAAGCATTTTATGACATACTGAAAGAGCTTTGCGTAAAGTACGATTTTAAATATCCTGATGATAAAATGATCGTATTAGCCAAAGCCGTAAAAGAATTGGTTGACGGACAAGCCAGATTTCCAGATTGGAACAAACGCGACGACATCAAATCTGCACTAAAAGTTGGTTTGATTCTGCTCTTAGACGAGTTTGGTTATCCACCAGTTGAGAGGGATGAAGTATATGTTGAAATATTTGAACAAGCAGAGAACTTTAAGAAAAATTCAAAAAACTAGAATTTCCCTATGTAGTTTGAGAAATTAACAGGATTTAAAGAACAAAACCCGGAACAAGTTCGAAAGAATATAGACATTAATGGAGATAAGTTGATTTCAAAGGTCAATGGTGCAGAGTTTACGTGCGGTAAACTCGATGTAATTTCGCTGGAAGAACTGCGAAAAGTTCCATTACCAGACGAATATTTTAAATCGAAAATTCAAATTTCAGAAGTTGTTGGAAATATTCAGGTGTCCCATCTGGAGCCTTCAAATAAAGGAGCATTATTCCAGGCTGCATCTCAATTTAATCTTCTGGAAATGGTTGGTCCAACTGTAACTCCTGAAAGAGGTGTAGGAATTTATGAAAATGATTTTACTCAGGGACCTGCTTGTGCCATTGCCTTTGGGGCTGGAACCATTTACAGAAATTATTTTGCCAATGTCAATGATCAAATCGGGCAGACTGAAAATACTTACTTTAACACGAATGTCGCAAAATTTCTCATCCCGAACTACAGTTCCTTTCCAGAAATGACCGTTTACACAATGAAAGGTACCGTTGGCTCAATGAAAGATACCGTTCCCTAATTGGTAAAGTTTATACCACATTTAAAGAGTGCTTTCACAACCCGTAAACGAGCATAATACATTCTGGAGCTGGCGGTGAAGATGATGAAGTGAAGAGTGGGTTGAAAAACGGAGGCGGATTGGATACAACGCGGTGCAGGTTGGGCAAAAAAAGACCTAATCAAGGATGTTATCGTTGTGGGTTTATAGGATCAGCGAAAGGATTCGGCAGGAAGCTGTGGATTATGATTGAATAATTCGGGCTCATAATTGAATCGTATGCGCCTGAATGTTACAGAATTGGTTTAGGATTAAGACTTTGTGGGTTAAGGTGGGCGAGTGAGTGTATCCTTACTCATACCAAAGGTGGAAGCGAATTTTAGTAAAGTACATAGCCTTCTGTCTTTGCCTGTCTATACCTTGAGTGTGATATATCGGCACATCTATAAAGGTTTACTGTTTCTATCAGACTGACGTTTTTTGTGGTTCAATTAACGAAATATTATTCGATATAATTTGGGATTTAGTTAGTTGCAAAGTGCAAAGTTTAAATTGATCAAATTCGGCAATTATTCAGCCTCCGATCAATGGAACGCGAGCACACAAGACGAAATAAACAAATGTAATGCCTTGTTTTTCTGCAACATACCACTTATTCTTATAATTTACAAAATAAAAATCAAAAAACACTTGCATTCCCTTAAAAACAACATACCTTTCGCCCTTTATTTATTACAGTTATGATATACTTGTTTCGCTCAAATACTAACCGTTTTAACCCCTCACTGGCAGTTTATACTTTATCGTGTGTAGCTATTGAGCGTGAGAGTAGCAACCCAAATTCCCTTATCATGCAGTCCCTTTCACTTTGGCACGCTATAATGCTGTCGCGATTGGTTTGCCCGGCGGTAATGCATAAACCACCTTGAAAGCAGCTTGCATTGTGTTTATAAGCCAGCAACAATAGCCGGGAAACGGCAAATAAAATTAAATTATAACAAAAAATATAATCATTATGAAAACACAATTTATACATTTATGCTTTGCAGTATCAGTAATACTGTTAGGCTTTGTAGTTGCATCGTGCAAGAAAGAAAAATCAGAAACCATTGCAGCAACCACCACACAATCGGATGAGCAATTAGTAAACAATGTTCATTGGTTTATGGATGCGGCGAAGGATGTAAAGGAAGGAAAAATACTTAAAAGCGGGGAGAAGATGCTGGTGGATAGTGCAGTATATTATATAAGTGCCACATTAAATTACAAATATTGTTATCAAGCCTATAACTATAAAAGCAGGGAATATGATACTGTTTATGTAACTATACCCATATTGGCTAACGAGGGGAAAACATTAATTGTGGATGCATTGTATGGTTATAACCAGGCAGTTCAAAAATTAAGATCGAACCACATGCAAATAGCTTCGCCGCAAAAAAAATTATTAGGATGTATGGTTTCAAATGTCGGCTTCACATCTAACAGCGACAGCATACACATTAAAATTATATCTCTAACAGGGGTAGGTGTTGTGCCAAATGTGGATGACCAGCCTGCATGGCCATCGTTTTGGTACCAACAAAATACGTGGCAATGCAATGGCAATGCATCCATTGGGGCTCCTGAAATATTAAGGCGAAACCTTATCGCTCTTAATATCCCAGCTAATTGCAGGGTTTGGTTTCCTACTGGATATAGTATTAAAGTTTATGATGATCCCACTGCATATCCCGATCCTTTTAATGGACCAATAGACAATTTCTGCGATTATAAGATTTATTACGCAAGAACATCAGCATCTGCCCCTGTCCTTACAGATGCGGTGAAATGTATCGAAACCCAACCTGTGGTTACCTATGGTAGCGAAATGGGTTTTTATACCCAGGGGATAAACCAAATAATTGGTGAGTTTTTAACCAGCGTAAACAAAGATTTTAAGGATATTTTGGTTACTGATTTTGACGAACCAATCCCCAATACTTCTGATTATCGAATTGGCCACAGGATTGAGTTGCATTATGGAGATGCATCCTGGGATTGCTGGGAAACTACCTATCCTTGCGCTTTATAGTTTTAAAAATGAGTATGATGTACGGTTATGTTAAGAAGATACTTACATTGTGGGTGCTTTGTATTGTAAGTTTATGCTTACCGGCGCAAACCTCGTTCAATGTACTCTTCAAAAATCCTGCACATGAAGGGATTGGGGATATTTGCGAGCTTACAGACGGAAGTGTTATTGGTGTTGGCGGTTTAAAATCAACGTTTTTTGGAGCAATGCCATCGCAACGCGGCAAAATATGGAAAGTTTTCCCCACAGGTGATACCATCACCAGGGTGTACAGTTTTGCTGATACTGCTACATATTTTGGTTATGTTGACGAAAAACCAAATGGTAAGCTAACATTATTCGGAAGTTTCGTTACCCCGCCTAACTTTATCTCAGACAGGATATTGTGTGTAGTTCTGAAGCAAAACCTGGATGTAGAAAGTTATAAGACGATTGTGCTCCATAATTGTACTCAAATTTCGGTACATCAGGTTAAGAAGTACTGTAACGAGTATTATGTGCTTGGGAGTGTAACTCAAGACGATGGATACAGCAGAAATTTCATTCTTAAAATCAATGATAATCTGGACACCATATCTTCAGCAATTTACCCAACTCCTGTTTCATCCATGTGTACTTATGACGACTGCACGTTCAAAGATGGCCGTATTTATACTTATTTATTAAGATCGCCTACAAACAATATTTCGTTGGGAGATATGTATGTGTATGATACCAACTTGAACTTCCTGTACTATAAAAACTACCCATTTAAATTTAATTATGCAACAGGCTGTATGGAAGTGCAGTATGACCATGGTTTAACCGCGAAATGGATTACTGATAGCACATTTATTGTAGGGTGCAACCATGACCGCCATTGTGCCAGTACTGGCTATCAAGAACGCGATGTAGGCTTGTCGGAGTTGGATACCACCATGGCAGTAAAGCCTGTCCATTATTTTGGTGGTGTTGATACTGTCGATTATGCTTCATATACTAATGGATCGATAGATTTCAATTCGCCCGACAGCATACTTTTTGCCGGCACCAAGAATATAATAATTGATTTCCTGCCGCACCAGAATTCATATATTATGGCAGGAATGACAGATCGGCAGTTACAACCTCGTTTTATTCAATATTATGGGGGAGATGCATACTATGCTACAGAAGTTATGAAGTGCTCTCGGGATGGGGGTTTCATAATTGCCGCTTTCAGGTATGATTATTTGACACAGAATAGCGAATACGATGTATTACTGTTAAAACTTAACCCGCAAGGATTAATAACCAATACCGCTGAGCCACATAAAATTCCACACAATGGCATTTCGCTTTACCCGAACCCTGCAAATGATAGGCTGATACTTGTTTTGGAAGCCCAACAAGGCGAATTGATTATTTATGATATGATGGGCAATACTACTATTGTCAAGCACGTGGAAGCTGGTTACAATTATATTGATGTAAATAAATTAATACCAGGCAACTACATTTGTGAAGTGATAACTCCCGACAAACTAAAACTTGTAAAGCAATTTCAAAAATTATAAATCTATTATATGAAAACAAATTCCTTAACAATCCTGATTATTTTAGGCATCAGTTTTTTCAATACTGCATATAGTCAGAGCTGCGTATCGTGTTATGGTACTACAAATACGGGGCTTTATTCCACAGCAATAAATTATAACACCCAGGCATTGGGCGAATATTCATTCGCCGCAGGCAACGGATCAATAGCCAGGCTTAGGGAATCGGTTGCCATAGGGCTAAACGCCTTTGCTGATGGGCGAAAGGCTTTTTCGATAGGCGAAAACTCATACTCCATCGACCAGGGATACTCATTTGGATTATTTGCCAGAGCTACCGGCACTCAATCATTTGCAATTGGGAGAGGCGTTGAAAGTGCTGCTGCGGGATCCATGGTAATCGGAACCGGAATTATTGGGGTACCTTTGGTGAACCATTATTCAAACTCATTAATGATTGGCTTTAACAGCTCCGTCCCAACCCTTTTTGTAGGCACATCGCCAAACTCAATTAGTGCAGGCAAAATCGGCATAGGCACTATCGATCCGGCAACCACATTGCATGTCAACGGCGATGTAACCATAAGCCCCCTTATCAACACTACCGGAAGATTGATGCTTACTACCGATGCCACAGGAAAACTGATGCTGACTGATAAGATAGGAGGTGCTGATGGCGACAACCTGGGCAACCACATTGCCACCCAGGATGTAATACTTGGCAATAACATGTTGGTAGGTTCGGCTAAAAAAGAGATTAGATATGGCCCTCTTGAAGAACCCTGGCAGGAAGGGTTGAAATTTATTGAAAATACATCGGGCGAGATGGCCCTGAATTCATTTACAAATTCATCTTTTACGCTGGGGGTAAAATTACCATCAACAGTTCCGCCAAATGATGGCAATTCCTTTTTCTGGGCTGTAAACAGCAATAGCGGAGGGTATGGTTTTGGATTAAAAGATGATCTCACCGGCGGTATTTATTTCGATAAAAATACCCCTTCACTGGTTATGGGTTTTAAGGGCAAAAAAGTAGGCATTGGAACAAATAAACCATATTATGAATTTGAAGTAGTTGGAGACATTGCTTTAACAGGTAGTATCTATGGCCAACCAATAGGAGGAATAGACTGGCAGCATAAGTTACAACTGCATGGCAGTGAAGATGCAAATGCCGGGTATATTGAACTTGGTGATGGATCAACAAGTTGGAATACGGTTAAAATAGGCGCGCCTGGCGAGGATGGCACTATACAATTGTGGGCAGACGACAAAAAGCCTTGTGTTACTGTACGAAGTCATGATGTAGTATTTGGCGATCCGGAGGTTGGAAATACTGTTGATATAAAAGTGAATGGTAAAATTTTTGCTAACGAGGTAAAAGTATCACTCGATAGCTGGCAGGATATTGTTTTTGACAAGGCATATAAGTTAATGCCCCTGCCCGAGCTAAACTCTTTTATTGCCACCAACAAGCACCTTCCCGAAATCCCCTCCGAAAAAGAAGTTCTCGAAAATGGCGTGAATGTGGGCGAAATGAATGCGCTGTTATTGAAAAAAATTGAAGAACTTACTTTGTATGTGATTGAACAACAAAAGCAGATTGATGAGTTGAAAAAATCGATTA
>CAIXAQ010000498.1 GCA_903917425.1 uncultured Bacteroidales bacterium | reverse complement strand
CACACTGCCAACCGAAGCACAATGGGAATATGCATGCAGGGGCAATACCACCATGCCTTTTAATACGGGTAATTGCCTGAGCAATAAACAAGCCAATTACAATTGGGCATATACATACAACACTTGCACCAACACCGTTACAACATATCCCGGCACAACCCAAACTGCAGACTCTTATGCTGGCAATGCTTACAACTTGTACGGTATGCATGGCAATGTTTGGGAATGGTGCAGCGATTGGTACGGCACGTATCCAACTGCAGCACAAAACAACCCGACAGGAGCCATGTCGGGCTCGGCCCGCGTGCTTCGTGGCGGAGGATGGAGCGACAAGGCCCTAAATTGCCGCTCTGCCTTTCGCAACTACGGCAGCCCGAATTCTGTAGACGATGGTATAGGATTTCGGGTAGTGTTCGTTCCTTAGCTTAATGCCTGCTTTGGGTTACGGAAACAGAGAACCGACTTGCTTTTCCGCTGGCGCGACTTTATAATGCGTGACTGAAGAATTATCACTACTACTGCACCAATCCCTGGCACTAGCCGAATACTACCAAAAACAACATTCCTCAATTCTTCTTACCTTTACAAAAAAAAATCATGTTAACGAAAACCAGCGTAATCAAGACTATAACCAGTCTTCCTGACAATTTTTCAATTGATGAATTAGTAGATAAAATGATTTTACTCGAAAAAATTGAAAGAGGGATTCAAGATGCTGACAAGGGAAAGGTAATATCTGAAACTGAACTTGAGAAAAGAATGGAAGAATGGTGAAAATAGTATGGACTGACTTATCTGTTTTCGAGTTAAAAGATATTTATGATTATATCGCAATTGACTCGCAACGGTATGCAAGAAACCAGGTTGACAGGATTAAGGCCAAGACATTGATCCTGAAAACTATGCCTGAAACCGGACGGATTGTTCCTGAACTTGAAAACAATGAGATAAGGGAATTAATTGAAGGGAATTATCGGATTGTTTACAGGTATAAAGCAAAGGATTATGTTGAAATCCTTACGGTTCATCATACTTCGAGAAATTTTTTCTCAAGGGAAATCATATAAATTACTTCCGCTTTCGCAGCTTTGCAATCCGTGTAGGTTAAATTATAACCGTAACCACACGAATCCCTGTTAAATGATGTTATCGCTGTGAATTTGTCGAACCATACGAAAAGATTCGTGCGGTGGCGAGGGAAAACACCCACTCTCAAGTTGATCTGCTATCAGTGCCGGTAAAAACCAGCCTGCTGATCCAACAAACAAGATATTGAAAAACCTGCTCGGTAAACCGGCAGGTTTTTTTGAAAAGTATTGAAATCAATCTTTTCTGAAGGTGCTTGATGCGTGGTTTTATCAAAAATGAAAACGCAGTGAAATAATTTCAATTCTATCATCAAAGACTTTATAAACAATACGGTGCTCGTCGTTAATCCTCCTCGACCAGCAACCGGAAAGCTGGTGCTTTAACTGTTCGGGTTTGCCAATGCCGGCAGTTGGAGTAAGCGCCATAGCGTCAAGTAGTTTGGTTATTTTACGTTGAATGGCAATACTTCCGCTCTTTTTCCAATAAATGATATCAGCCTCTGCCTCGGAAGTATATCTTATTTCCATAAATCGGACGTTTTAATGGCACGCGTTTTGCCTTCATTCGTCTGCTTTAATGATTTTTCAAGACTTTCGCGGTTTCCATCGGTTGATAACAAGTATTCTGTTTCATCCATATTGCCCGAAAACGGAATTTTAAACCGCTGAACCACATCCATCAATGCAATTAGTTGCTGCTTATCTTTAACTTTTAATACGATGGTTGTCATGGCTTTTTTTGTTCATTTATGCAAAGTTAACTATTTTATTACGGATCGGGATTGATTTCAAAATAAAACCCGGTTAGGACGCATCTCTTTCCTGATGCCTCCGGCAATGCGAACCTGGAAAAGTCCGCCAGAAACCCGGTTTGCCCCAATGCCTGGCGGAAATTACTTGCCTGAAAACTGGTTTCCCCAAATACCTGTTGGTAATTGCATGTCTGAAAACATGTATGCACGAATACCAGCCTTAAAATAACCCGTTATGGATTTAGTTTCGGTTGCAACGCGACCTGCACCGATCCACTAAAGTTGGCGGCTCAGCTGGAAAATAAGACTTTGTGCCGCGTAAAAACTAAGTGCCGGCAGTCAGTTATTTGCTCCGGAATCGTTAATATGTTGCAGGAATTAACGGGTGTATGTGAGTTCACAATCATATTTTGCAGGTTCGGTAAAGAAAATATTAATGAGGTGTTTTGATTTTAAATAATAGTATAAATTAGCAAACTCAAAACTACTAAAAAATGAAAAAAAATAAAACTTTTCCGGGAATTGTTTTGCTTTCAATTCTTCTCCTTTGTTCTCCCATCAGCATATTTGCCCAGGAAACAGAAGCTAATAACATATCGTCAATATTG
>CAIXAQ010000497.1 GCA_903917425.1 uncultured Bacteroidales bacterium | reverse complement strand
GTTACTAAATGTTTCGAATGCTTGCTTTTGTGTTTTGGATGATGTATGTTTGCGGTTCCATAATATTTCGAAAACGAAATAAATAATTGGAATAAATAATAAAAAGAATCTTATGAAAAGGGAAACCATGATTGCCAGTATGAAAAACCAGCCGGAAGGATACGATTTTATTGTTATTGGTGGAGGGGCAACGGGAATAGGCATCGCCCTCGAATCGATTGCACGTGGATATTCAACCTTATTGGTCGAACAAAGTGATTTTACCAAGTCAACCTCGAGCAAAAGCACCAAACTGGTTCACGGTGGTGTTCGCTACCTGGCACAAGGCGATCTTGCGCTGGTTCGCGAGGCTTGCGTTGAACGGGGAAGATTACTCGCTAATGCCCCACACCTGGTCAGAAACCAATCGTTTATTATTCCTGCGGCAGGTTTTTGGGATGAGCTTATGTACACGGTCGGATTAACGTTCTACGATCTTTTGGCCGGTAAATACAGCCTGGGCCGTTCGCTGCATATTTCGAAACGCAAAGTGTTGGAACGTATTCCTACTCTCAATCCAAAAAAAATGACCGCCGGAATATCCTATCACGATGGACAATTTGACGATTCGCGTCTGGCAATTAATGCATTGCAAACAGCTGCTTCGCTGGGTGCTCATGTTATTAATTACATGCAGGTTGACAGTCTGAGTAAAGATTCATCAGGAAAGATCAACGGGGTGTATCTCCAGGATAAGGAATCCGGCGAAGGATACCAGGTAAAAGGCAAAGCCATTATTAATGCTACAGGTATATTTGCCGATGAAGTGATGCAAATGGACAATCCAGGCATGAAAAAAATCATCCGCCCAAGCCAGGGCGTGCATATTGTTCTGGATAAAAGTTTCCTTCCTGGAACGGATGCCATTATGATTCCCAAGACGGATGACGGGCGCGTATTATTTGCTGTTCCATGGCACAACAGGGTCGTAGTGGGAACCACCGATACTCCGTTGCACGAATCCTTGCTGGAACCGATTGCTTTAGAAACGGAAATTAATTTTATCCTGAATACCGCCGGACGTTATCTTACCAAATCTCCTGCCCGTAAAGATGTATTAAGTATTTTTGCCGGGCTTCGTCCGTTGGCAGCTCCCAGCGGCGACAGCAAAAAAACAAAGGAAATTTCCCGCAGCCATAAGATATTTGTTTCCGATTCCGAACTGTTTACCATGGTAGGAGGCAAATGGACTACTTTCAGAAGGATGGCTGAAGATATGCTTAAAAAAGTTGAAGCAACTAAATCGTGGGAAATAACGACCTCAAAAACCAGGACACTCCGGTTACATGGTTACATGACAGATGTTGATTTTAGTGACCCCTTGTATTTTTATGGTTCCGATCGCGAACTCATACTTGAACTTGTAAAAAACGAAAAAGATCTTGACGGTATAATCAGCAAAAGGCTCGACTTAAACAAAGCGCAGGTTGTGTGGGCTGTAAGAAACGAAATGGCCCGTACCGTTGAAGATGTAATTTCGCGCAGGGTCCGCTGCCTGTTGCTCGATTCCGCCGAATGCGTTCGTATTGCACCTGTTGTTGCCGAACTTATGGCTAAAGAAATGGGCAAAGATGCGGAATGGGTAAAAACCGAAATTCAAGATTTTAACAAGATAGCAGTAAATTATACACTTAATTAAAAGCTTAGAAATCACATAATTCCTCATTTTTACTAATAAACAATTAAACAACTAGGTATGGAACAATTCATTCTCTCGTTCGACCAGGGAACAACCAGCTCAAGAGCTGTGATTTTCGACAAGGCAGGCAACATTCGTGCTGTCGCCCAAAAAGAGTTCAAACAGTATTTCCCAAACCCGGGATGGGTCGAACACGATCCCAACGAAATATGGTCGTCGCAGGTGGCCGTGGCTGCTGAAGCAATCTCAGGTTTTGGTATCAATGGAACCCAGATTGCCGGTATTGGTATCACAAACCAAAGAGAAACAACCATTGTTTGGGATCGCAAAACCGGGGAACCGGTTTATAACGCTATTGTATGGCAGGACAGACGAACAGCCGGATATTGCGATGAATTGAACAACAGAGGCTTTGCTGAAACGATCCGTGAAAAAACAGGCCTGGTCATTGATGCTTATTTTAGCGGCACGAAAATAAAATGGATACTTGACAACGTGAAAGGTGCGCGCGAGCGGGCCGAACGCGGTGAACTGGCGTTTGGCACCGTAGATTCCTGGTTGGTTTGGAAGTTAACACAGGGGCGTACTCATGTTACCGATGTATCGAATGCAAGCCGTACACTTATTTTCAACATTCAAACACTGGAATGGGATACCGAATTGCTGGCACTTATGACAATTCCAGCCTCAATGCTTCCACGGGTAGCATCCAGCAGCGAGGTGTATGATTATACCAATACTACTTTCTTTGCTTCAAAAGTTCCTATTGCTGGTATTGCAGGCGACCAACAGGCTGCCCTTTTCGGACAGATGTGCCTGGAAGAAGGCATGGTAAAAAACACGTATGGTACCGGATGCTTTATGTTGATGAACACTGGCAAAAAACCATTTATCTCCAAGCACAAACTGCTCACAACTATTGCATGGCAGATTAACGGGGAAACCACCTATGCCCTCGAAGGAAGCATTTTTATGGGTGGCGCTGTAGTGCAGTGGCTGCGCGACGGTCTGGGAATTATAAACTCTTCTTCCGAAGTTGAAGCGCTCGCAGCTTCTGTTGACGACAACGGTGGCCTTTATTTTGTACCCTCATTTACCGGGATGGGTGCTCCTTATTGGGATCAGTATGCTCGTGGCATGATGATTGGCCTCAGCCGTGGAACTAACCGGGCCCACATTGCACGTGCGGCACTCGAGGGTATTGCTTTCCAGACTATGGACGTACTTAAAGTTATGGAAATGGATACGGATTTAAAAATCAAGCAATTGCGGGTTGATGGAGGTGCTTGTGCCAATAACCTGATGATGCAGTTTCAGGCTGACATCCTTAACACCTCCGTAATAAGGCCTAAACTTATTGAAACCACAGCCATGGGAGCAGCCTATTTGGCCGGACTAGCAACCGGTTTCTGGGAAAACACCGACGAAATTAAAAAGCAATGGCAACTCGACAGGCAATTTGATCCGGAAAGCAAACCGGAACAAATGAACAAAATGAAAGAAGAATGGGCCGATGCTGTAAATCGTGCAAAATCGTGGATAAAAGACTAATAACATCTAAAAAATAGAAAAAATGGAAAAAGCTTTGATTTATGAAGTTATTGGAACAGCGATTCTGATACTGATGGGTGGTGGCGTTGTAGCCAACTCAATTCTTGATAAGACTAAAAGTAACGGTGCCGGTTGGGTCAACATTACTTTCGGATGGGGATTTGGTGTGTTTCTGGGGGTTATAGTGGCAGGGCCTTATTCGGGGGCACACCTAAACCCTGCGGTTACTATAGGACTTGCTGTTGCCGGGTTATTCCCATGGTCTTCAGTTTTAGGATATGTGCTGGCTCAAATGATAGGTGCTTTCCTTGGAGCGGTGCTTGTTTACATATTCTTTAAAAACCATTTTGACGCCACTGATGATGCAGAAGCCAAACTGGCTGTCTTCTCCACAATGCCTGCCATAAAGAATTTGTTTCATAATGTATTGGCAGAGGTGATTGGGACGTTTGTTCTCATTTTTGTGATCCTCAACCTGGCCGGGCCTTCTATTAAGGGTGGCACTTTCACTGGTGTAAATATCGGACTTGGTTCAATCGGCGCTCTTCCTGTGGCATTCCTGGTGGTTGGGATTGGCATGTCGCTGGGCGGTGTAACCGGATATGCTATTAACCCGGCCCGCGATCTTGGCCCGCGTATGGCTCACTTTCTGTTACCTATCAGAGGTAAACGGAACAGTGGCTGGTCGTATGCACTGATTCCGGTTCTGGCTCCTGTTGCTGGTGCAGTTCTGGCTTCATGGCTTTATCTGGCCCTGGCATAAACTCTTCATTTTTACGTAAAACTCCTCCTTTTCGGTAATGAGGTGGCTCCAAAATCAACAGGGCTGGCTAGGATTATGCAGCATAAAACAGACATGTTCTTAGCCTGCCTATCTTGATTGTTAAAAAGTTAACAAAATACAAATAATTTCTTCCGGATAAACCGGGGAATAATAACCTTACTCAAATAACTACTAAAACATGAAAAAAATTACTGGAATTCTATTAAGTGTCTTCCTGCTATCAGGAATAATTGTTAATGCCCAGGGCAAATTTGATGTCGGGCTCACTGTTAAAAATATGCATTACTGGCGTGGATTGCGTGTTAGCAATGGTTTTGTAACTGCACCCACAGTAGGTTATTACAAAGATGGATTTTCGGCCTTTGTTTGGGGCGGGATGTCAGTGGACGGAAACTATAAAGAAGTTACCCATATTGTAAGCTATGCAAAAAATGGTTTTGGAATCACCTATACCGACATTTTTAACTTTTCCGGTGTCAAAAATGTGGAATTTTTTAATTACAAACAGAGTGAAACTATCCACCTGTGTGATCTGGCTTTAAGTTATGATTTTCAGGATAAATTGCCACTAAAGTTAACATGGGCAACTATTTTATATGGTAATGACCGTGAAGCAGTAAGCGGCAAAAGCCGTTACTCAACGTATACTGAGGCTGCTTTCCCGGTTAAAATGGAATCATATAATATCGAACCATTTATTGCTGCAGGGTTTGCATTAAATGGAAATGATGGTAAATCATTATACACTGATAACGAGGTTGCGGGCATTGTGAACGTGGGTTTAGCTGTTAGTAAAAAAGTTATGATCGGTAACTATGCGCTAGCGGTAACCGGAAAACTAGGTTACAACCTGGCTTTGAATCAGGCTTCGTTAGAAATTGCCATGAAATTGTTCTGATACCGCTATCCTCTGCAAACAATAGTTTTAACAGAAAATCCTGTCGGTTATAGCATTAAAGATTTACTTTTAAATGGGTAATGTGGCAAAAAATAGTTGGCGACAAAGGCTAAAAAATGTTGTATTTTAATGCCGTGAAGCAGAAAAGGAATCAGGCTCTGCTGAGGAGCAACCTGCCAGCAACAAGCTTCACCATCGCATTGCATAAACAGGGGATCCAATGTTGGTCCCCTGGTTTGTTTAAGCAGGAGATGAAGATTTGCTAAGAAAACCTTTTGTTTGCTTTATTTCAAAAATAAACAACCAAACAAAGGTTCCCCCTTAAAATAGGTGCCATCAATGAGTAAGTTTACTCTCTACGATGGTATAACTTGCATTACAGGAAAATCTTCCAGACAATGTTCAAAGAAATAACGAAGCCGTCTTTGACTCCATCCACTTTGTTCGCTTATCCTGTGCATCGTTTGTCGCCCAATAACCCATTCTTCGAACCATATAAAGCTGTTCTGCTTTGAAACGGCACTGTTCCTCCAGGTAAAAGCAGCATAATATTTTGTACAATAATAACGCTGTTTACCACTTTGCTTGCCCCATTTTATGACCTGGGATGAGCCACAAATCCAACATTTTTTTTACTCATAATTTGAGTCCACTCCGAAAAGTCTTTTTTCGCCACAAAGGCACAAAGGTTCTAAGTTACAATAAGCTTGTAACGCTGATTAACAATACTCTGTGTTCCTCTGTATTCTCTGTGCCTCCGTGGTTTTCTTTTTTTTCGGGTTATCGGAGTGGACTCAATATTAAAATTGAAAACGGCTTCAATTTTAATCATTGAAACCGTTCTCCGGCATATGTTTAACAAAGATTTTACCAACTATTTTTTGCCATTATATCTAATAATGCTGCTTTTACGCATAATCCAGCTTTACCGTATTAGTTTGTCCGGCCACATAAATGGGTGTGCTGGCAACTTTTATCAGCAGGTCGCCTTTTTTAATGCGCCCTTCGGCAATAAGCTGATCGGTAATTGCTTTAAAGGTTTTGCTGGTCGAGCTAAGGATTTTATCAAAGTAAAAACCTTTGACACCCCACACCAGGTTGAGTTTGCACAATAAAAAGTCGTTTCCCGTAAAAATGTAAATTTCCTGTTTAGGCCGTTGGCTGCTGATTCGCTGTGCCGAATAGCCGGTAATGGTCATGGCAATAATGGCATCGGCATTCGATTCGATGGCTAGGTTACAGGCAGCGGAAAGCACCGAGTCGGAGATCAGGCGCTTTTTATCCGCCTGGTTGGCAAAATGTGGTTTATGATAAATATCATCCGTTTGCTCCACTTCCCAGATGATCTTCTGCATGGTTTCAACCACTTCTTCAGGATACAGGCCCACAGAAGTTTCGCCGCTCAGCATAACCGCATCCGCACCATCGAGCACCGAATTTGCCACATCATTTACCTCGGCACGTGTAGGCCTGATGTTATTGATCATGCCTTCCATCATCTGCGTGGCCACAATAATCGGCTTCGAAGCCTGGTTGCATTTCCGTATCAGTGCTTTCTGTACCAGGGGCACTTGCTCCAGCGGTAATTCCACTCCAAGGTCGCCACGGGCAACCATTAAAGCATCTGCTTCGGCAATGATCTCGTCCATATTTTTCACCGCATCGGGTTTTTCCATTTTCGCAATGATGCCGGGAATATTTTCGGTAACGCCCAATTCGGTGATGGCTGATCTTAAATAAGCAATATCTTCGGCTTTTCGCACAAACGACAGGGCGATCCAGTTCAGTTTATGCTCGAGGATAAAAGCCAGGTCGCGTTTATCCTTTTCGGTGAGCGAAGGCAGAGAAACCACCGTATTGGGAAGGTTTACGCCCTTTTTGCCGGATAAAATCCCTCCATGTATCACTTTCGCTTTTACTTCATCCACCCCATTAGTTTCTATGACGCGGAAGAGCAGTTTCCCGTCGTCGAGCAGCAGATCCTCACCTGGTTTTACGTCGCGGGCGAACTCCGGATATGTAATATATAACCTGTCGGCAGTGCAAGTACCTTCAACAGTGGTGAAAACCAGTTCGTGCCCGTCGTGCATCATGGCTTCTTTATCTGCAAAAGCTCCTATGCGGATTTTTGGGCCCTGCAAATCGCCCAACAGGGCAATATGCGTTCCAAGTTCGGTATTTAGCGAACGGACATGCTCAATTACTGACAGGTGATCGTCGTAAGAACCATGCGAAAAATTCAACCGGAATACATCAACACCAGCTTTAATGAGTTTATGCAACATTTCGCGGCTCGAACATGCCGGCCCAACAGTAGCTACGATTTTTGTTTTCATACGAATGGGTCAGACTTTTTGATTCCTGACAGAATCTTTAATTTCTATATAAATGGTACCTATTTCCGGAATTTCCTTTTTCAGGTTAAGTTTTATTTGCTCAATCAAATCTTCGGCCTCCGAGCCTTTCAGCTCGTCAGTAATATCCAGTGAAAGTAAAACCAGGTATTGGCTGTCGCCCATCACCATAGTCTGAATGCGATTGATGTGTATGATTTTCTTATAGGTATGAATCACATTGCGGATAAGCTGTCGTCGTTCGCGGGGCATACTTTCGCCTACAATCAGGTTTTTCACTTCGGCAATCAGCAGGATTGAAACACTTAACAGGAGCAAACCCACCGTAATACTTCCCAAAGCATCAAAAACCGGGTTTACCAGCCATGCTAAAGTGGTTGAGATTAGAACTACTATAAGTCCGGCCATGGCTGCCGAATCCTCCAGCACCACCACGATCAGGCTTACCTGCGTGGATGCCCTGATGGCTTTTAAAAAAGGAAGTTTCGTGGTTTTACGGAATTCGGCAAAAGCTACCTGAAAGGATTTGGCCTCGATAAATATCGAACTGACCAGCACGGCGTAAATCCAGTAAACATTTGTTAACGCTTCGGGATGGGAAAGTTTGTGAATGCCTTCGTAAATAGAAAACAACGCACCTACAAAAAACAGCAATACGGCTACCATCAGCGACCAGAAGAAAACTTCGTTGGCATACCCGAAACTATGCATTTCGGTGGGTGATTTTTTGGCCCGTTTATGACCTATCAGAAGTAGAACCTGGTTAAAACTGTCGGCTGTAGAGTGAATGGATTCGGCCAGCATAGCCGTACTTCCGGTGATAAAAGCTACAATATACTTGATAACAGCGATAAGTAAGTTGCCTGCCAGTGCAAAGACGATTGCTTTATTTGATCCGTGGGTGCTCATTCTGTTTTGCAGGAAAATGGGTAAATAGAAAGTAGAAAATGGTCGGCGAAAACTTGTTCTATTAATAAAATTTCCGGTGTATTTTAAAAAAACGCAACTATTCACCCATTTTAAGCCACAGATTCACAGATTATTAGCTATGAGTATTAGGCTTAAGAACGCAATAATTTC
>CAIXAQ010000496.1 GCA_903917425.1 uncultured Bacteroidales bacterium | reverse complement strand
GATCGACCCATTTCAGATCAATATCTTTCTTCCATCTGGCAACCGCCTCAAAAAGCTTAACTTAACCTAGCGTTAATTAATCCTGCTATCCGATTACTTGCTAATGGGTATGTATGGCGGTTTAAGCACAATTTTAAAACATAAACAATGGAATTAGAAGATATTTTCGAAAACAAGCAAAAACATCACGGGTATCAACAACATAAGTCCCGCCATGATGATCATGGGGCATATAGCGATGATAGCAGGCAAAAATACTACGATCACGATTCGCACAATGAGCATAGTGAGCACCGTGGTGATCTGCAGAATATGTTGCAACCATTTTTAGCCAAACTACAAGGTAACCCGCGATTAAAATTTGCAATCGTGGCCATTGGCATTGTTGTTCTGATTTCAGCAATTGCCCTGGTGGTAGCAATATTCCCCCTGATTTTAAGACTGTTGGAAACCTTAAGTAAAAGCGGCTTTCAGGAATTACTGAATAGCTTAACAAAATAATTGCCTGATCAATAACGTATGGAAAAAGAAAAAAAGAGAGTGGCCGGAATTTCGGTGTTTGCAGCCATTTTTTTGACAGGTTTCAAACTTGTAATTGGGTTACTCACTGGAAGTTTGGGGATTTTGTCGGAAGCCTTGCACTCGGCATTAGATCTGATTGCAGCTGTGATCACATATTTCACAGTTCGGATTTCGGATAAACCTGCAGATAAGCATCACCATTTCGGCCACGGGAAAACCGAGAATTTCTCGGCCTTGCTCGAAACAATATTACTGATTATTACCTGTGTGTGGATTGTTTACGAAGCAGTTAACAGGCTGGTTTCGGGCAACACACATATACAGGTTACAGTTTGGAGCTATGTTGTGGTTATCACTTCCATCGTTGTTGATGTGTCAAGATCGCGGGCCTTGTATAAAGTAGCACGCAAATACAACAGCCAGGCACTCGAAGCTGATGCGTTGCATTTTTCGACCGATATATGGAGTTCAGCGGTTGTTCTGGTTGGATTGCTGTGTGCAAATTTCGGCTTTTATGCAGCTGATTCCATCGCTGCCCTGGGTGTTGCTATTATTGTTCTAACTGTATCGTACAGACTTGGAAAGAGAGCGATAAATGTTCTTCTCGATCGGAGCCCGGTTACACTCAGTGATGAGATTACTTCCATTATTCAACTGATTCCCGAAGTGCTTTATTTTCACGATTTAAAGGTCAGAGTTGCCGGTGCCGATACTTTTGTGAATGTAACCATCCATCTTGATCCGGATTTGAACATTACCGAGGCGCATGCCATTTCGCATAAAGTTGATTCCGTGATTTGCGCAAGAATTGAACGCTGTGAAGTGCATGTTCATTACGAGCCGGCGGAGTAATTGATAATGGACAATGGATAATGGATAATGGGCAGTTTGGAATTGGATTGATGCCTCTACACATTGACGCTTTTATTTTTGCGTGACAAACATCTGGATAAATAACAAATCAACAAAATCAATAAATCTAAAACTATGAAAACGTACATCTGGAGTTGGCCAACACGAATTTTCCATTGGCTTTTGGTTATCGGAATGGTAGCCGCTTATCTCTTAGCAGAAGAAGAAGAACTGCTGAATTACCATTCTGCCATGGGATATATGGTCGGAATACTGATACTTTTCAGGATTATATGGGGTTTTGCAGGGCCTAAATATTCCAGGTTCAGCGATTTTCCGATAGGATTAAATGCCATCAGGACCTTTTTGGCCGATATGAAAAGCAGCAAAAGTAAATCCCTTGGCCACAATCCCGGGGCTTCGGTAGTCATGCTCGCTATTGTCCTGACGACTTTAATGATTACCGTTTCAGGCACCTTGTTGCTGGCGTCAAAAGGCCAGGGCTTTTTTAGCTCGTTTAGCATCGGTATGAGTTCGGATTCGCTGAAAGAAATACACGAAATATGCGTTAATATTGTTATTGGCCTGGTGGTACTTCATTTACTTGGCAACTTGGTTGATTTTATTTTCAACAAAAAAGCCGGCACACTGCAATCGATGTTTACCGGGTATAAAAATGTGGAAGGTGAAAGTGTAAAATTAAATTCGGCTCAGAAAATTATTGCTACCGCAGGGATCATTGCTGCATTGCTCATATTTCCTTACTCACTGATAAATCAAAAAATTGACGTTAAGAGTGAAAAAACGGAGCAAAAAATTGACAATGAGGATGAAGATGACGACTAATATTCGACCGGGATAAAAGGCTGTAAAGTAATAAAGCGAAAATGTAAAAGGCACAGAAGAGTTCTAAATCTTTTGTGCCTTTTGTAATAAAAATGTGGGTTAGATATTTTTTTAAAGATATCTATCTGATTATAATTACTATATGTGAATTATTTGTTATCGCGATGATATTCTACCAGCCCATCGATAGGTGCTTTAATAAATTTGCCGGTTTTTACTCCGAATTCTAACCCAACCGTAGAGAGAATATCCCGGTAATGATAAGCTACTGAGCCTACAAAATGAACCGGAATTTCTTTGTGCCTGGCATAACAACAAACCTGGTACTTGTAAAAGGCTCTGAAAGCCTCTCTAATCAGGTTATGAATATAAGGGTGATCGCGGTTATCGCTAATAAAATTACTGAAAGACGCCAAAAAACGGCTTGGAGCTGGTTTTGTATAAACCGAATCAAGGATACTTTCGAGGCTCATAGGATATATTTCCCGGAATTTTTCTTCGATATCGGCAGGTAATTCTTTGTGTAGGTAAGCTGTTAGCAATTGTTTACCCAGGTAGGCTCCGCTGCCTTCATCGCCAAAAAAATATCCTGACGAAAAAATGTTGTCTTTAATATCTTTTCCGTCGTAATAACAAGAATTAGAGCCAGTTCCAAGAATAGCGGCAATACCTTCTTCGTCGCCGCATAAGGCATGTGATGCTGCAAGCAGATCGTGACTTACATATAAAGTGGCATTCGGAAAAATTTTCTCAAAAGCCGTTTCCACGACCATATTCTTGACCGGAGTCGAACACCCGGCTCCATAATAATATACAACGTTCACCGAATTCGTGTCGATATAAGGCTGGAGTTCTTTCCAGAGAATTTCTTCAATTTCCTCACTTCCAAGCAGGTATGGGTTAAATCCCGGAGTTTGAATTTGTTTGTATTCTCTTCCTTCTTTTATCAGACGCCAATCTGTTTTGGTAGAGCCTCCGTCGGCGATTAGTATCATATTGGGTTAGGTTAATCGTTACTTGGTTATTAGAAAATGGAAAATAGTTAATGGTAGTGGGAAACAGTTAATGGAAAATAGTTAATGGAAAATAGTTATTCGTTTCACCTTAATAGTGATTTCGCCCCTACTATTTTCTATTCCCCCATTTTCCATTTTCTCTTTTCAGTTTTACCCGGAATTATTGTATAAATACAGCCCACAGCCGCGGTGCAAAAATAATAAATCCAACAACAGCAGCAACTACAGCACCCATAAGCACTGCCCCTGCGGCTACATCCTTTACGTTACCAATTTCCTTGTCAAATCCGGGATGAAGCTTATCGGCAAAAATTTCGATTGCAGTATTAATTCCTTCCAGACTCAGCACCAGGGCGATACAGAGAAATACAGCGAGCCATTCGAAACTGCTGATTCTGAATATCAAACTTGCAGCAATTACAATGCCTGCAATAATCAGCTCAATACGTGCATTTTGCTGGGTTTTGAACAGAAATTTTATTCCACGAACCGCATTTTTAAAACTTTTCAGAAATGATCTCAAATTTATATTTTTGGTAATCAGTAAATTGGAATTAATTCAGTCTTTTTATTTGGCACAATACGCCCTCCTGATATCGTTTTTATTCTTCCCTAAATTATAAACGATTAACGAATTTCGATTAACGAATTGCCATCAACCATTTTCTATTTTCCATTAACTCAAAACCATTTCCCGTCATCCCCTCGTAAAAACCCACTTATCTCCTTTCGACAGGCCATGATTAAAATGATATCCACCCGAATCGAAACCAACCAGCATTTCATAATCTGTGATCGCATTCTGAATTATAAAGCGGCTCATCATGCCACGGGCTCTTTTGGCAAAAAAGGAAATCATAGCATAGGCATCGTTGCTTCGGTCCAAAAAGGCCGGTGTGATAATTCGGGCATTTAGTTTCTTCGTGTTAATAGCGGCGAAATACTCCTGCGAAGCCAGGTTAATCAGTATGTTATTTCCTGATTCCCTGATGTTTTTCTTTAATTGATCTGTAATTTTATCGCCCCAGAATTTATAAAGAGTTGAACCTTTGGGCGTGGCAAAAGCAGTACCCATATCAATACGGTATGGCTTAATTGAATCGAGTGGACTAAGTAAACCGTACAATCCGGATAAAATACGCAGGTGGTTCTGTGCAAATTCTATTTCTGCCAAAGTCATTGCCTTTGCGTTCAAACCATTGTAAACATCACCGTTATAAGCAAATATCGCTTGTTTTGTGCCTGCGTTTTTCCAGTTTGCATAACGGTCGGCATTTAGTTGTGCCAATTTGGGCGATATTTCCAGAAGCGAGCCAAGTTGCGAAGGCGAAAGTTTACCCAGCTTAGCGGCAAGATAATCAACCTCCTTCTGAAAAGGAGGTATACATGTGCTTTCGAAAGGCGAAACCGATTCAAAATCAAGCGATTTAGCCGGCGAAATAATTGCAATCATACTTCCTGCTATTTGGCCACATGAATGGTGATTTCCTTGAGCCGTTGCTCAGGAGTAAGTTTGGTGTATTGATCGCTCAGTTTATAAACCACGCCATGCTTGGTAAAAACAATGGTCATCATCCCGATTGCGACGAACCCGGCAATGATGTTTTCGGCTGTTTTGCTATTGATTTTTGCCAGCTTGCAATACCGCGACTGGGTGATTGAAGGCTCCGTTTCAAGGAAATTCAACAGGAATTTTTCGCTGTCGGTAAACCTGATAAATGTACCCGTTTTCAGGTTTTTCCATTTATAGGCTTTGAGCCACACGCTGTTGACCACGCAATTCTCGTCGTTGGCACGGATATAAATCTTGTAATCCTCTTTCTCAACCGGGGCTGAATGAAGAATACCTTTGATGGCAGGAACAATAATTTCGAGAACCCGTTTCTGGTTTATAGTCCACTCTTTCACCTCAAAAGGCACAACCGGACGAGTAAACATTTCGGATGCGGCCTGTATCATGTAAAATTCCTCTTCGGAACGAACGCCGGCGATGGAACCGTTATCTTTAACGCCTATAAGCAAACGGCCGCCGTCGGTATTGGCAAAAGCGGCGAGGGTTCGGGCAATCTTGCGCGAATCATTGATCCCGAATTTAAAATCAAGCTGCTGGTGTTCGCCTTCGGCAATCAGTTTTCGGATATACCCTTCGTTTGGTTCGGCTTCGTGTGTTATGCGGGAATGTTGCTGCATTTTGGAGGGTTTTGGGGTTGGGGTTTGGGTGTTAAGGTGGAGGGAAATTCAATTTGGGGTCATTGCTTTCTTTACTTTTTCATTTCTAATTCAATGTTATATGTTTTTCATTTTTAGGATTTATAATGATAAACACTTAACGCAAAATGAGAAACATTAAAGTGGGGCAGAGAAGTTTTTTGTTTTTCAACACAATTTTAATCTTGAAAGAAATTGAAATATCAATCCCTAAAACCTAACCCCCAAAACCTAACCCCTAAAACCTACTGGAATTTCAAAAGTAAATCCTTCATCATATCCTTATGCACCATGAAATCCATGATTTTTAGTTTCACATAATCTTCGTGGAAGAAATAGTAACCGAAGTTGATATTCTTTTCTTTGCCACCCGTGCGGCTTCCGGCACCTGAATCCTTTACCATGAACCAGGTTACTCCGTCTTTTTCCAGGTATCCAACTATATGCAGACCGTGATCGTCGGTGGTAGTTTCGTTACTGAAACGGAATTGCCTGGCGTTTTCATCAATGGCAGCCGAAGGAATATCGAAGGATGGAATCACTGCTGCATTGGCTTCGCGGGCTAAAAACCCTGCTTCGGACACATCGCCGCCAATGGCTAAGGTGTAACCAGCTTTAATTGATTTTTTAATTACGGACATAAAATCATCGAGCGGAATATTGTAGTAATCAGCATTGTGCCACCAGTTATCCGGAACCTGGTATTCGACTTGTTTCCAGTAAGGCTTTTGCATATACGAAAGCACATCGCAATAATCGTTCAGATTGATTTTGAGCACGTTAGTCATATATTCGGTCGGCGACATATCCTTGCCTTTTACAGTAACTTTTGTCGGAGGTTCGCCGATATAGTAATCCATAATACTTCTGAAATTGGTGATAATGGCGGCCTCGTCCCAGATGTTGTTTTTCTTGACAAATTCGGCGTAGTTTTTCAGCTCTTCGAACATTTTTAAATGGTTGTGAAATGTTTGCCCCGCCTTTAGCCCGGTATAGTCTTCGAGTGGAACAATTCCATACTTGCGCCAGATTTTAGTCACGGCATTTCCTTCCGAGCCTTCGCCGAAATTCATATTTCCACGGGTCTTCACCCAGTTTTCGGCTCGTTCGATGTATTCGTAATACACAGTGTAAATGGGTGAAAGCTGTACTTTCTGATTAGTGAGTCGGTAAACCTCCGATTCGAGGTACGAAGTGGTTGAGAACGACCAGCAGGTATTGGTATTTCCCTGCGAAACAGGATCGTTGTGCCAGTATG
>CAIXAQ010000495.1 GCA_903917425.1 uncultured Bacteroidales bacterium | reverse complement strand
TCGCTGTCGGCATTACTCAGAAAGGATAACTCATCCATATATGTTTTTTATCAGGAACGTTTACAAATTAGATATGTTCGGTCAAAAGTAGCAAAATAACAGCCATACAAGCCAAAAATATCAAATTAAGGGTTCTGCTGCGATTTTTATAGCTGAATTGAAAATGTCGGAAGTCAGAAGACGGAAGTCAGAAGTTCCCTTGACAACTTCTTTTATTCTATGTAAATGGAACTTTTCTGGTAAATTACTTTTCTTCAAATAGGTTCTTATAGGTAGGAATAAATCTCAAATCACCGCTTTCTTCCGCCTTCCGTCTTCTGACTTCTGGCCTTTTCGCTTTCGGAGTTAAGATTTGGTAAATTTAAACAGTGTCTGTATCTCAAACCGGCGCTTTCTCCCATCTCCCATCTTCCGTCTTCTGACTTCTGACTTCCGTCTTCTGGCCTTAAGTGAAACAATTCCATTCAATTCGCAGTAGAATCCTAGTTTTTAATAACAATCCTGCTTTGTGCTGTGTTTCCCGAAATAGCGACTACCAGGTAACTTCCCGTCGCTACATTGTTTCCGCGGTTGTCGGTGCCATCCCAAACGGATTTTTGCCATCCATCCGATTCGTTTTGAGCTGATAAGGTTTTAATTTCCATTCCCTGTAAATTCAATATCATCAACTGGCTTATTCCCGAAGATCGAAACAGGATAGTGGTTTCCTGACTAAAAGGGCATGGTTTTACTATAATGCTTTGCTCTTTCTGCTTTTCGGAAACCCCACCGAAAAGATAGTCGTAATGTGTGCTGTAAATGGTGCTGAACCCGGCACGTTCCGATTCCCAAAACAAGTTGACCGCCACTGAATAACCTGTAGGGAAAGTATTGAAAATTTTGGGATTTCTATCTTCACCTGGCCACAGAGAAATGTTTTGTAATCCATCATAATTAGGTGCTTCGGCAAAAATTTCTTTCTGGGTAAGCGAGTCTGATACAAAAGCGAGGATTGTGGGCCTATAAAAGGATGACTTAACAATAAAAATCATTTCGCTGAAAGCAGGTTGTGAATAATTAAAGGTTGGCGAATTCATATGTATGAAATCATCGCCCCAGCTATTTAAAAAGATCAATCCGCTTGGATTTGATCCGACTTTGTTTTGCACACAAAGAGTACCCCCAGAAAACACGCCTGGTGTGGTAAGAGCAGAGCTTTCGCCCAAAACGGATTCAGAACTCATCGGGTTGACTGTCCAATTATTTTGGGAGTAACCTATGTTTACCGAAATCAAAGAAGTGCTGTCGCCATTAGGTTTCAAGTAGCTAAGCCCGCCGGGAGTAAATACTGGGGTATTCGATCCAGCCGAATCAATTGCAAAAGGAGTCGTAAACAAACCGGCCTGATAAAGGTACTGCGAAACCCAAATTTTCCCGCTGTTTTCCCAGGCTACCCTGCCATATTCATCGGTAGTCAAACGGATATCATCTCCAGGAAGTGCCGATACAGTCACAGGTGTTGAAAATGTACCATTAGGCAGCCGGATGATCAATTTAAGATCAATATCATTTCCTTCGTTGGTTTGATAGATCAGCAGATATTCATTCGGTATGATTCCCGATCCCAGAACAATCGCTACAGGGTGGGTGAGTTTTACATTGGGTTGATAAATAGCTATTTGCTGGTCGCCAAATGAATTTGAATTCACGTTTTTGTAACAAATTTGCGTGGTGTTCGCATCCAGTTCCTGGTCCCAGAACAAAATATTTTCGTAGTATTGACCTAACAGAAATGCATTCCTGTTCTGATGGGTCGAATCGGTCATAGGCCGGTTAGGAAACCATTGTTCAAACTGGGCTTTCAGCGAAAGCGGGAACACGATGACGAATAACAGAATAAGATTTTTCATTTTAATTCGTTTTAAATTTGATAGAATCGATTTGTGAAACGACTATAAAATTAGCAAACATTCAGCTTTATTATATGTTTAAATGAAAAAAAACTAATCTATATCAAAATTAAACAAAAGGGATTTGCCTTACAGCAGATTATCCAACGATAAATACTACTTTTGAAAGCTTAATATATTATATTCCTGATGCTCACCATTGCCCAGATAAAAGCTCCCATAGCTTCGGATATCGAAGTGTTCGAAAAACATTTCCGCGATTCGATGAAAAGCCCGGTGCCGCTCCTCAACACCATTACGCGCTATATCATTAAACGTAAGGGCAAACAGATGCGGCCGATGTTCGTATTTCTGTCAGCCCGTATTTGTGGCGAGGTGAATCAAAGCACCTATCACGCTGCTTCGCTCATCGAACTGCTGCATACAGCAACTCTTATCCACGATGACGTGGTTGACGACTCGAACGAACGCCGAGGTTTTTTCTCGCTTAATGCACTGTGGAAGAATAAAATAGCAGTTCTTGTCGGCGATTATCTCCTGTCGCGGGGATTGCTTTTGTCACTGGAAAACGAAGAATACCACCTTTTGAAAATTGTAGCTAATGCCACCCGCGAAATGAGTGAAGGCGAACTTTTACAAATTGAGAAAGCGCGCAAACTTGATATTGAAGAGCCGGTTTACTTCGAAATTATCCGCAAAAAAACAGCCTCCCTCATTGCTTCCTGCTGTGCAGCCGGCGCTGCCTCCGTGGGTGCCGACGCCGAAACCATCGAAAAAATGCGGCTGATAGGCGAATATGTCGGAGTCGCTTTTCAGATCAAGGACGACTTGTTCGATTATGAAAAGAACCTGATGACAGGCAAGCCAAACGGCACCGATATTAAAGAAAAAAAAATGACGCTGCCTCTCATTTATATGCTCAACAACCAAAGCTGGTTAGAGAAACGCCGCGCTATGAATATTGTTCGTAACCACAACAACGAACCACACAAAGTGGCTGAACTGATCAGCAAAGTAAATAGCAGTGGTGGCATCGAATATGCTGCCGGAAAAATGCATGAGTTTCAGAATAAAGCGATTGAACTGCTTTACACGCTTCCTGACAGCGAATCCCGTCGCTCGCTTGAGCAATTGGTAATTTTTACGACCGAACGCAGGCATTGAGGGGTTGTTTTGCGACTGGGCGACATGGTGAGGAGCGACCGGGCGAGGGCGAACAGAAGATATCAAGGCAAAAAAAGTCTGTTGTTCATCTGGAATATCTTGCATAATAGCAGAGCTTCATACACCCTCGTATTTTATTTTTATATTTCAGTTTTCATAGTGTATTCAAAACAGGATTGTTAAACAATCATACTATAATTTCATTTCCGCGTTACTTACATGACATTCGCCAAAACATTTTCCAAATGAGAATAATTTTAAGCTTGTTGATTTTTACAGCAATAACAATTTCGGCCTATGCCCAGGTTACAGTCGAAAATTATCCGAACGGCAGTAAAAAAGCCGAAGGTCGCTTGCTTAACGGCCAGCGTGAAGGTGTTTGGTACGAATTCGATGTAAAAGGGCTAAAAGTTGCTGAAGCCAATTATGCGAATGGGATAAAAGAAGGTAAATATACAACCTGGCATCCCAACGGGGAAAAGCAGTTTGAAGGGTATTTCAAAAACGGAATGCTCAACAGCACTGTCACTTCCTGGCGAAAAGACGGCACACCTGAGGAGAAGGGCCATATCACAGACGATTTGCGCGACAGTACATGGGTTTTCTACCATCCCGGCGGAATCACAGGTAGCACCGGCAGGTTTGTAAACGGCAAAATGGAAGGCAAATGGATGTATTTTTACGAAAGCGGTGAAAAATGGAAATCGGGTGCTTATGCCGGTAACGAAAAATCGGGTATATGGACATTCTGGTATATGGATAGGCATATTCATCACAGCGGTGAGTTTGTCGCCGATAAAGAGAACGGTGTCTGGACAGCCTGGTTTACCAATGGTCAGCAAAAAGATTCAGGAGCATACAATCAGGGTAAAATGAATGGCCAATGGAAAGGCTGGTTCGAAAACGGCAAACCTCAATATGTCAACTTTTATGCTGATGGTATCCAGGATAGCATATATAAACAATGGTTTCCCGGCGGGAAAGCGCGCATTGACGGCAAGTACAGGCATGGTTTAAAAGAAGGCCTTTGGAAAGAATGGTACGATAACGGACAACTCAGCGAGTCGGGAAGCTGGTTGAATGGCGAACGCGATGGTTTCTGGGTTTATTTTGACGCTGACGGGTTTAAAATAAAGGAAGAGATTTTTGATAAGGGCAAACCCGACGGAATATGGAAATCGTATTATGCCAATGGGAAAATTTCGGGAACTGGCCAGTATGTGAATAAAATCAAGGAAGGAACCTGGCAGTATTACGATGAAAATGGGGATTTGATGGTGAAATCCGAATTTCTGAACGGGAAGAAAATCAAGGAAAAACGTTACGGAACAGCTGGTAAGGAACTTGAGCCAGGCAGGTAACACAATTATTTGCTGCTAAGAAAGTTATAATGTGAAAGCTATTTTTATGATACGAGTAATTGCTGTTAGTCTCCTGATACTTCTGTTTGCCGGTAAAGGATCATCGCAACAGGTAATAAATGCAAAATTGCTTCCCGAAACCTGTCTGACCCAAACCGAACTGGAATTATACAAACTTATCAACGAATACCGGGCAACCAAAGGGCTACCGGCAATAAAACTGTCAACTTCTTTATGTTTTGTTGCCCGCATACATGCCGAAGACCAGACTGAAAATCAAAAAAATGACAGTCACTGCAACCTGCATAGCTGGTCGGATAAAGGCCATTGGTCGCCGTGCTGTTATACTCCCGATCATAAGGAAGCAGCCTGCATGTGGGATAAGCCTCGGGAACTTACTAATTACCAGGGTAAAGGGTATGAAATCTCGTTTTATACCACTTACAAATACGATTCGCCGGCGGCATATGCAAAGGAAATTCTGGAGGGTTGGAAACACAGTTCAGGTCACAATAGCGTAATCATCAACCAGGATATTTGGAAAGCAGTGAACTGGCAGGCCATGGGTGTTGGTGTTTATGGTGAATATTCCAATGTGTGGTTCGGTGAGGAAATTGACACGGCCGGTGAATTGAGGGTATGTGAATAGAGAGCTTAAGTTTTGAGCTTATTCAAATTTCACATTCAATTTGTTGCTAAAAGTCTTAATGATATCCATTTTGCGAATCGTCATGGTTATACCGCTTTTTACAACGCAGATCA
The DNA here is from genome assembly GCA_903917425.1 of uncultured Bacteroidales bacterium. GTDB lineage: Bacteria > Bacteroidota > Bacteroidia > Bacteroidales > UBA4417 > UBA4417. The sequence continues at coordinate 2,041 of CAIXAQ010000495.1, read as the reverse complement.
TTTTATTTTATTTGTAGTTTGCATTAGTGATATAAACTTGTTTATATTTGCAATGACAACTTTAAAATGATGACATTATGATACTTAAACGGAATATCGAACTGGCCGTTGAAGTTCAGCAGGAACAATTGATCGCCAAAAGCGAGATAATCGACAGGGATTTTTCGCAGAATTTTAAACCAACAGGATTACATATAGAAGTCATTTCAGGGATCAGAAGGTGTGGGAAAAGCACCCTTATGAAACAAATTCTACATAGCAGGTATCAGAAAACAGCTTATTTCAATTTCGAAGATGCGCGCGTTCATGGTTTTGAAGTAACCGATTTCCCGAAATTGGATGAAGTTCTGGGCACGGGCTTGGATGCTTACTTTTTTGATGAAATCCAGAACGTATCATCCTGGGAAGTTTTTATCAGGCAATTGCACGAACGTAATGAAAAAGTTTATCTTACCGGTTCTAATGCAACTTTATTAAGCAAGGAATTAGGTACAAGGCTTACCGGACGGCATCTCCGACATGAACTTTTCCCGTTTTCGTACCCTGAATTCCTGAGATATAAAATGCTTGACAATACTGCAGCATCATTCAACTTATATCTTACTAAAGGCGGCTTCCCCGAATACCTTGACTCCGAGAACCCGGAAGTATTGCAGAATGTTCTGAAAGACATAGTCTTCAGAGATATAGCCATCAGGTATGCTATCCGAAACACGGACTTACTAATGGACATAACACTTTTCCTGATCTCAAATATAGGAAAGGAAATTTCGTACAACACCCTCCGTAAGAATTTTGCTATGGGTTCGGCGAATACAGTTTCGGATTATCTTTCATGGCTTGTGGATACTTACTTGCTCTTTTTTCTGCCCAGGTTCAGTTGGTCGGCGAAAAGCATCGTTGTAAATCCCCGCAAAATTTATGCGATCGACAACGGTTTAGTGAATGCCAACACCCTTAGTTTTAGTGACGATCGAGGTCGGTTGCTCGAAAACGTTGTCTATATGCATTTGAGGAGTAAGTACGATAATTTGTTCTATTTCCGTGCCAACCGGGAATGTGATTTTGTAGTATTTGAAAAAAAGCAATGCAAATTTGTGGTGCAGGTCTGCGAATCGCTCACATCTGATAATCTGAACCGCGAAATAGAGGGTCTTCAGGAGGCAATGGCCTTTTTCAGCCTGGAGGAAGGGTATATTTTGACTTTGGATCAAAAGGATGAAATAAGCCACAAGGCTAATAAAATCCATGTTATACCTGTGTATCAATTTATAGCCATGTAATACAGGGTTTAAACGCAGATTATATCGCCCGGGTTCATAGCCGTTTGATGGAAGCATCCGAAGTTGCTTCCTGCATAAGAAAATGCAATGAATTTTGTCTAATTTTGGCCTGTTGGTTTTGAAATCCAGATCAGAAAGTCTACCCCACTTTTCACGCAAAGCCTTTCTGATCTAAAAATTATTTTATGCGAAAAATATTTATTTTTCTTTTGGCTTTGTTTGCAAGTATTATCGGTGCTAATGCTCAGCAATTCAAAGGCGGTATCGCAGCCGGGCTCATTGGCAGCCAGGTAGCAGGCGATACATACAGTGGTTTTAACAAACCGGGTGCTTACGCTTCTTTTTGGGTCAGCCTCGATTTGAATGAGCGTTCCTCTTTAAAAACAGAGTTGAGTTATTTTCAGAAGGGCAGTCGGCATAACCCGGACGAAAAGCATAACGATTACACTTTTTACCTCATGCGGCTGGGTTATATCGAGATGCCATTTCTTTACCAGTTGCATCTAAAAAATAAATTTACCATCGAGGTCGGCCCATCTTTTTCATACCTGCTGCATAGCTACGAAGCACTTGATTATACTGAAAATGAAGTATCGTATGGAGCTTTCGACCTGTTCAACCCTTCGTTTGTATTGGGTTTTGGGTATCCGCTGACAGAGAAAATAAGCCTGAATTTCCGCATGGATTCCTCCATACTGAGTATGAGGGATAATAACATACCCGGTGAAGTATACCGCTTGTTCGATAGCGGACAGTAC
>CAIXAQ010000494.1 GCA_903917425.1 uncultured Bacteroidales bacterium | reverse complement strand
TGAGAAGAAGTACGGCCAGCTTACATAAAGGGGTTTGCGACCTGGGATGTATTTACCATAAAACCTTGAAGGAAGGAAGATCTTTACAACTCGGGTTGACCTATAATCCTTCGCAAATGCTTGACGGGGAAACGGAGATAATTCACTATTCGTATACACACAACATATCGTCAAACACCGACGATATCAAAGATACTGTTAGTCGCGTTGTAGGCACCAATGGTGTTGTGACCCTTCCAACAGCTTTTGGGGCCGGATTTATGATCGGAACTACCAACAGGTGGTTTGCTTTGGCTGATGTTAACTACCAGAGATGGAGTGAATTCCGCTACCTGGGCAATAATCCCGGGTTAAAGGATAATTTCCGGGTTTCGTTAGGAGGACAATTCAGGCCTTCGCCTGTTGATATCGGCAAGTATTACCAACGCGTCAATTATCGCGCCGGGGTCAGGTTCGAACGGGGTTACCTCGAGCTCAAGAATACCAGTATCAACGATATAGGAATTAGTTTCGGAGTTGGCCTGCCAATGAAAAAATCGAAATCAACCATGAACATTGCTGTTGAATTAGGTACACAGGGCTCTACTGACAATGGGCTGATAAAGGAAAACTACATTCGCTTTACCATTGGCTCGTCGTTACAGGAACGATGGTTTCTGAAACGGAAATTTAATTAGGTAAATTCATATTTCATCGCGTAACGCCCAATCAATAGAGTTCCCAAGTTGGCTACAGAATCAACAAAGCAGGGTGACCTATATTCTGCAACTACTCATAGGCTGTTTCCTCCTCATTTTATAAATATTACCCACATGTGAATATGAGTTGTATCTTGTCGGCAATAGTAAAAGTCAGATTCATTTTCAGCATAGCAATCCTTCTGCTGGCTATAATGCTGTTTTCGTGCGAAAACGATATGATGGCTGTTATTAAACTGTCGTCGAAGGATTCGATACCGGATGTTACAATCAACAATGTGGACGTGAAAAAGAGTGAAATGGGCAAACCCACGTTCGAACTCACGGCTACTAAAATGATAAGTTACCAAACGGCGGAATCCTTTACAGAATTCCCTAACGGTTTGAAAATCATATTTTTCGATTCGCTGATGCAGCCCAAAACTGAGCTCACCGCCAATTACGGTATTAGCTGGGATGCGAAGCGTACCATGCAGGCGCGGGGCAATGTGGTTATCCGGAATTTTCAGAAACACGAACAACTGAACACCGAAAGCCTGTTTTACGACCAGAACCTTAGAAAAGTATCAACCCAGGAATTTGTGAAAATCACTCAACCCGATAAAGTTATCTTCGGAAAAGGAATGGAATCGGATGAATTATTTGATAACTGGGCTATACGCGATGTGTCGGCAACCATTTACCTCCAGGACGATAAATAGAAACCATAAAGGGTTTTCTATTATGTAACTTTTCAATTTACCGATGAATAATTATTTAATTATAGCGCTTACACTTGCTTTTTCCGCGTTCTTCTCGGGGATGGAGATCGCATTTGTGAGTTCTAACAAACTTCGGATTGAATTGGAGAAAGGCAAAGGCTTATTTTCTGCAAGGCTCATTTCAGGTTTCATTCATCATCCTTCGCGTTTCATAGGCGCCATGCTTGTCGGAAATAATATTTCTCTGGTAATTTATGGTATTGCTGCTGCTGCCATTCTTGAACCCTTTCTTATTTATTATCTGCCTGCTCCTTTTTCCTCTGATGGTTTTGTGCTGGTTTTCCAGACCATTTTATCCACATTACTGATACTGATCACCGCCGAATTTTTGCCTAAGATATTATTCCGACTCAATCCGAACGGGCTGCTCAGTTTTTTCTCAGTGCCCGTTTACCTCATTTACCTGGTGCTGTATCCATTCATGTATTTTTTTCTGGGCTTATCCGAATTGATCCTTCGTTACATACTTGGTATGAAAACGGGAGCGGTCAGGTATCAGTTCACTTCCATCGATTTTGATGAGTACCTGCGGGATTTCTACAACCCTATTGCCACCCAGGTTGATGAATCGAGCGAGATACAGATGATTCAGAACGTGCGCGAATTCCATACAACCAAGGTCCGCGAGTGCATGGTGCCACGAAACGAAATAATTGCAGTTGACGATACGATCACGATTGAGGAATTAAAAATATTTTTCACCGAAACACAACATTCAAAAATCCCCGTTTATAAAGAAAGTATCGATAATCTGACCGGATATGTTCACCTGTACGACCTTTTTGGCAAACCCTCGGACATAATTTCAATTGTAAAACCCGTGGTCATCGTACCTGAAACCATGGCTGCCAGTAACGTGCTTAAGGTGATGATCGCCCAACGCAAAAGTGTTGCCGTGGTGGTTGATGAGTTTGGTGGCACAGCAGGAATGGTAACAGTGGAAGACCTGATAGAAGAAATATTTGGCGAAATAGAGGATGAATTCGATGTAGACGAACTGCTTGTAAAACAAAACAGTGAAAATGAATACATACTGGCCGGCAGGCTTGAAATTGATTTTCTTAACCGTGAATACAATTTAAACCTGCCTCAATCGGATGAGTATGAAACTCTTGCCGGTTTGATACTGAGCTCTCACCAAAGCATTCCCGAAATACGCGAACAGATTGAAATTGAACGGTTTACATTTACTATTCTCGAAGCAAGCGGCAGCCGGATTGATAAAGTTCTTCTGAAGATCGGAGTATAATTTTGTCCGTTTTCAGAATTTTCTCCGACTCATTTCCGCCTGAACTAGCTGTGATTAATCAAAAATTTGTAACCGTTTCATACTAAAGCCTTTCATTTTTTGGCTCTTTCCATAAGATTGAAAAATTTATTTTTGCAACTGAGGAATTATTGTAAATTTGCACCTCTTTTTACGTAAACTATTAAATTACATACAAATGGCAATTATTGGCGAAATACGAAAACATTACTGGTTACTTGTGGCTATTATTGGCGTTGCACTTCTTCTGTTTGTGCTTAGTGATTTTCAGCGCAAACGCACAAAACAATCAAATACCATTGGGATTATTGCAGGTGAAAAAATCGCAATTACCGAATTCAACAAACGGGTTGAAGAAAACAGTGAAATTCAGAAAACCAACAGCGGCAAAGAAAATCTGACCGCCGAAGAAAGCTATCAGCTCCGTCAACAAACATGGCAGCAGGTAGTTAACGAAATTGTTATGAATAAGCAGTACGATGTACTTGGCGTTTCAGTTTCGGTTGAAGAACTCGATGACCTTATCAGGGGTAAAAATCCTCATCAATATATAGTTCAGTCTTTTACCGACCCTAAAACCGGGCAGTTCGATTCAAAGGCTGTGAACAATTTCCTTAAGAACCTCGATAACCCCGAGCAGGTAAAACCTGAAATGAAACAGCGTTACCTTCAGATGGAAAAGGCAATCAAGAACGACAGGCAGTCAACCAAATACAACAGTTTGATTACAAAGGGCTTTTATGTACCAACGGCTTTTGCCAAACGTAACTACTTTGAAACAAACACCATGGCTCAGGTTCGCATTACCGGAATCCCTTACCAGACTGTTTCGGACAGCCTGGTGAAACCAACCGATGCAGATTATGAGAAATACTATACAGAGAACAAGTACAGGTACAAACAGGATAATCCTGTCCGCAATATCGAATATGTTTTATTCGAGCCAAAAATGTCGGAAGAGGACGTAGTTTTGTTGAAAACAAATGTTCAGAGAGCGTATAGCGACTTTTTAGTGGCAACTGATGTTGTTGGTTTTGTAAATTCAACATCCGATAACCGTTACGACAGCAGCTGGCGCAAACGTGGTAGTTTTGCACCACACATCGATTCAATGCTTTTCAATGCACCAATTGGCCAGGTACTTCAGCCTATTGATGAGAATGATGTGTACCATATTTTTAAAATTATGGATCGTCAAACCAAACCTGATTCACTCAAGGCAAGTCATATCCTTATTTCCTATGCAGGCACTCCAATAAAAACGGCTACCCGCACCCGCGAAGCTGCCGGTAAGTTAGCCGACAGTATTTTAACTGTAGTTAAAGCTAACCCGGGATTATTCGAAATGTTTGCTGCTACCAAAAGCGATGACGAATCAGCCAAAGTTAAAATGGGCGACCTGGGTTGGTTTGCCGATGGAGCCATGGTTCCTGAATTTAACGAAGCCGTGCTTAAAGGTGCTGTTGGTGATATTAAAAAGGTAGAAACGCAATTTGGATACCATATCATTAAAATCGCCGGCAAAAAGGACCTTTCAGAAAAAATCAGGGTTGCTTCTGTTGACATTAAAATGGAGCCGGGAGCCAAAACTATAGAAGCTTTATATAACGAAGCAAGTACTTTTGCCTCAGCCAATTCTACTATTGAGAAATTTGATAAGGCGGTTAAAGATAAAGGATTTAACCTGCGTAATGCCGACAGGTTAAACGAAAGCGATAATACCATTCCAGGTCTGAAAACTGCCCGCGAAGTGGTTCGCTGGTCGTTTAACGAAGAGACAGATAAGGGTGCTGTTTCTAATGTGTATGATATTGAAGGTACTTATGTGGTGGTTGCTTTGAAAAATAAAATCGAAAAAGGCTTTGTACCTCTCGATGTGCTGAAAGATGCCATAAAACCACTGGTGATCCGCGAAAAAAAGGCTGAATTGATCATGAAACAGGTAAGCGATCAGTTTGCAAAAGGGAAAGACTTGAATTCGATTATTCAGAAGTTCCCTAACACCAAAATTGATACGGCTGATGTATCTTTTGCAAGTGCCAATATTCCCATGTACGGACACGAAGCTAAACTCACAGGCCAGATTTTTGCATCAAAAAAAGGCGAGGTCAGCGGTCCGGTTCAGGGCGATCAGGGAGTATATGTTTTTGTACTCGATCAACTTAAGGAAGCACCTGCAACAACCGATTTCGCAAATCAAAAAAGGCAAATGGCTCAGTATTTCCAGGGCCGCACCGGAATGCTGTCGAATATCCTTCAGGAAAAAGCTGATATTAAGGATCATAGACTGATATTCTACTAAGCTACCAGAATAAAATAACGAATGGATACCGCTTCAGCAATGGAGCGGTATTTTTTTTACCTTTTTTTAGATTGTCTGTTTTAATTTATACAAAACACGAATCGTCTAAAAAAGAGAACACCATCTTACGCATTTTTCCAAATAAGACTTCCGATTCAATTTCTTCATTTCAGACTAATTTATCTTGCTTTACTCTGGTAAAAAATAATACCAAAGAGCTGAAAGCCTGTATCATTTTATCTGTATGCATAGTATCCCGAAAATGAAAACAAATATATTGCTTGCATATCAATATTT
>CAIXAQ010000493.1 GCA_903917425.1 uncultured Bacteroidales bacterium | reverse complement strand
GGCAGTGATATCAGTGGTTCCTGATGAAAATTCATTATAAATAGTCACAGGATCGAGCACCAGTACATTAAAATCATTTGCTGTGGCATGGAATGTTGCCAGCCTGACAGCCTGCGACATAAATACCTGAGGCGCAATAATTACCAGGTCGGCACCTGCAGAAGCATGCAGGTTTTGGTTTTGTATTTTCTTAATAAAACGTGGTTTCAGATACTTACTTTCGTCGAAAGCAACAAATTGCCTGATCGTATCGGAAGCCAGTTTGAAAACCAGGTCATTGCCGGAAACAGAAGTAGTTACAGAACCTGCTTGTATCGGATTGGTCACATCCCACAACCTGGCTTTACCTGCAGCATTGGCAAAGCGGTATAAAGCGGTTCGCCCCGGACCAAACGACCTGCTGTCGCGGAAATCGAGCTGTCCGTTTACAAATTTGAGTTTGCAGCGTGCAGTAATATCCAGCAAATCGAGGTAACCTGCAGCAGAAGGGGCTGTTTTGATATACCTGACATCTATTTTAATTGGCAACGAAACGGATTGCAAAGTCTTATATGCAGTATTTCCTGTGGCAACAGGACTGTTATCATATGTTGAAATCGGCAGGTGGCTTGCTGTCCACGCTTGACCACCGATTGTAAATTCAAAAGAACTGGCGTTGATTGATTTTGCAGCCGTAACCGAACGAACTGAAACTTCGCCTGCAGTTGCGAGTTCAGGAACATCAAAAGAATAAGAACGCGTGAGAATAACATCAAAAACCTGGGAAAACCATTGTCGGCCCGATTTAATCAGGTTAAAATTATTTTCTTCGAACCTTGTGAAATAATCATAGGAATCAACCACATCCGTTTCGGCCTGGATTGAATTGCTTTTTACCTGTATTCGTTTGCCTGACCCCTGGTCGGTGGTCAAAAAATAGCAGATTGTGTCAGTATACAGATGGGTGGTATGTTCCCATATTTTTTTCGGACCGTTGTATTGCCATGAATCTGGTCCCTGGGCATAAAAGAGAATCTGGTCACCGTTGTCGAAATGACCATCGGCCTGACCGGTAACTTCAATAGCATTTTCGGGCAAATCATCATAACGGAATTGAGCATTGGCTTCAGGCAGCATCTTTCCTCCTATGCCAAATATCCCGATTTGCGCCGGATTCAAGGTAGCAGGATTTATTCCCATCGAAACCAGGTCGTTGTATTCGATCCGGTAAATACCCGTTTGGGTAACTGCAAGTTTATACCAGTTGCCTTGCGAAAGTACCGAAGTAGCGGCGTAGGATTTGACCGAAACTTTTTCAGCCGATTTGTTTTCAGTGAACTGAATACTGAATGAAGCTAATTTCAGAATCTGACCAGTAAGCGCATCCCGCTTAAAAGGCAGAATTTCGATATGTGCACCCGCTTGCTTTCGGCTCATTATTTTTGATACTGTAACTCCTATATCCGATGAAATCTGCTCAGCAGAATCGTCAGTTAAAGTGAGTTCTTCGGCTGTTAAAGGCAGGTAAACACAATCACCCAGGGTGGCTGCTTCCGACAACTTATCAACGAAAACGTTTTCGCTCCATATGGGTAAGGGCTGGTTGTCAACGTAAATTGCTCCGTCAAATGAAATATTTTTAACAAACCTGCCACCTAATTGTGCTGTTACAGGTTTATTCCAAACTATTATACGGCTGACTTTCTGAACCTGGGAATACACTACCACAGGCAGAATCATCACTGCCAGTAGCATACCCAAGATTATCAGTACTTTTTTAAACAATTTAATCCCTTTTAACTGATTGATAAGAAATTATAACAAATGAAATACAATTTCGTTTTAAATTGAAGCTGTTGACGAAATGCTAAAAACAATAAAACCGAAGCTCATTTGCCGGATTGAGTTGTAACGGTAAAAATAATTCTATATTGCATCATTATGATATTTTGCGCACTGTATTGTGCCATTCAGAAAGCGATGTATTTTATCTGATTTGAAAACAATGAATATTAGCAAACAATTTTCATCATAAATTTTATCACATTGATTTTCAATATGATATGAAATTTCATATATTCAATCCACTTCACAGATTCTGTCATTTTTAAACAAAATTGAGTTTTCTTGCCCGAACGACATACTTGGCAGCAAAATATTTCGTAATATTGTCCCTATATACCCATGCAGATAAAAGCGTTAATCATATTGATAGTATCAGGTGTAATCCTGTCTTTTTCAAGCGTTTCGGGGCAGGATTTGGTATTTTCACAATTTTATGCCAACCCTGTATATCTCAATCCAGCCTTAGCCGGCAACGTAATCTGCCCGCGTGTAACACTCAGCTATCGCAACCAGTATCCTGCTTTAGGACAACACTATGTGTCGTACAGTGCTGCAGGTGATATGTATGTTGATCCCATTTCGGGTGGAATTGGAGTAATGGCTAACGCTGATTTATCCGGTCCTTTAGCTTCGTTTTCGGGTAGTGCGATCTATTCGTATCATTTAAAATTAAGCAGGAAATTTACAATGAATGCAGCCTTGCAGGCAGGATATTTCCAATACCGGCTAAACTGGGAACAACTTATTTTCGAAGATATGATAGTGCCCGGCACGGGTGAAATAATTTCGGGTGGCGAAACGCCTCCTGATAATCTGAGCGTTGGGGATGTCGATTTTTCGACCGGGATGGTAGTTGGTTACAATGAAAGGCTCTATTTAGGCGCTGCAGTTCATCATATAACCATGCCCGATCTGTCCTTCTATGCCGACAATCCCAGCAGACTTGATATGAGGATTACAGTTCATGCCGGGGCATTGTTCGATTTACAGGAAGGTCTGAATGGAAGCGGAAACGAAAACTTATCTTTTTCGCCGAATATCGTATACATGCAACAAGGGAAATTTCATCAATTGAATGGTGGAATGTCCGTAAATTTTTACCCCTTTGTTTCCGGATTGTGGCTGCGTCACAATTTCGAAAACCCGGATGCTATAATTGTATTGCTTGGATTTCAGCAACCAGCATTTAAAATAGGGTATAGTTTCGACTATACTTTATCAAAAATGCAGATGCCCGCAGGTGGTGCACATGAAGTGACATTCGCGTGGTATTTACCTTGTTCGAAAAAAGAAATTAAGTATAAGGCAATAAAATGTCCTAGTTTTTAGTTAATACCAAAACAAACCATTAAAAGAGATGGCTTACTACACCAGATTAGCAGCAAAACTTATGTTTGCAGCAACAATTACACTTTTAATTTCATGTTCGAAATTTGGAGGTGGAGGGGAAAAATCGCGTACGACAAATTGGAAATACAACGATCCCAAAAATGGCGGCTTTGAAGTAGCAAAGTATTCTGAACCTGTTACAGGTCCGGGCCTTGTATTAATCGAAGGTGGAACTTTCACCATGGGAAGAATGAGTGACGACCCCATGTACGAGTGGAACAACATTCCGCGCAGGGTTACAATTCCTAGTTTTTACATTGATGAAACCGAAGTAGCCAATGTGGACTACGTTGAATACCTGTATTGGCTGGGCCGTGTTTTTGGCGCCAATCTGCCCGAAGTATATCGGAAAGCATTACCCGACACACTTGTATGGCGCGAAAAACTGGGATACAATGAGCCGTTGGTCGAGACATACCTCCGTCACCCGGCATACAAAGATTATCCTGTTGTAGGGGTTAGCTGGATGCAAGCCAGCGAGTACTGCTTATGGCGTACCGATCGTGTAAACGAAATGCTCCTGGTGCAATCAGGTGTGCTCGATATGGATCCGGCTCAGAAGGATGAGAACAACTTTAACACTGAAGCATACTTAGCCGGACAATACATAGGAATTGTAAACAAGCCTTTGCCTGATCTTAATCCAAATGGAACCGGTGGACGCGCTGTACGCATGGAAGATGGCATACTTCTACCGAAATACAGGCTTCCGACGGAAGCTGAATGGGAATATGCTGCATATGGATTAATAGGAAATACACATTTCGAACGCGTTGTTGAACGCCGCATATACCCTTGGAACGGAACTATACTCCGCACCGATGATAAAAAATTCTATGGCAGCTATGTGGCAAACTTTAAACGTGGGCGAGGTGACTACATGGGTGTAGCCGGCAACCTGAACGATGGTGCCGCACTTCCTGCCGAAGTCGGGTCTTACTGGCCTAACGATTACGGACTTTACAATATGGCAGGTAATGTTTCCGAATGGGTAATGGATGTTTACCGTCCGCTTAGTTTCGAGGACGTCAGCGATTATGCCCCCTTCAGGGGAAATACCTTCCAGACACGCCAAACCGATGCACAGGGATACCTGGTTCCCAAAGATAGTCTGGGTCGTATAAAATACCGCGATGTTACGGCAGATGAAGCTATGAACCGTTTCAACTACCGCAAAGCCGACAACATCAACTATCTGGATGGAGATCATCAATCTTTGCTGGATGGCGACTGGTCTAATCCACCCGCCGACAACAATACAACTACCAAGATGTACGAATACGGTCCTTCGACCTATTCTTCTTTAATAACTGACAAGGCACGTGTTTACAAAGGTGGTTCGTGGCGCGACCCGGCTTTTTACCTTAGCCCTGCAGCACGCCGTTTTCTTGACCAGGACAAATCGACCAACTATATAGGTTTCCGCTGTGCCATGGGCCGCGTAGGCAGTTCAACCGCCGGGAAAAAATAACACATGTATTGTTTGCAAAAAGCCCATCCCGAATACGGATGGGTTTTTTATTTTATGTAAATTGCAACGCTCAATCCTAAAACCAAATGAAAGTATCAAATGAGGAATTGCATTCCATTTTTTTACAAAACAGAACTATCACAACCGATTCGCGCCAGATTGTGCCCGGAAGTATTTTCTTTGCACTGAAAGGCGATAATTTTGATGGAAACCAATATGCTCACAAAGCTATTGAGTCCGG